>PMUF01000042.1 GCA_003167015.1 Chitinophagaceae bacterium
ATAACGACCTTGTCGCCGACCTGAAACTTCATAGCTACAAAGGTAGGATTTTGCGGGATTATCCTGTTCAATTGCTTTCAGGCTGGCCCCATTTTTCGTTGAGTACAACGGACAGGATGTAATATATTTCTGTAGGATTGTCAGGCTTGCTTATAAAATGTACTGCTCCGTTCTTTTTCAGCTCTATGGCTTCCCTGGTATCGATCGAAGTAGTGTATATAAAGACCCGGATCTGGCTCAGTCTTTTGTCCTTTCTAATCTCTTCCAGGCACTGTCTCCCATTGATCCGGGGCATCCTCAGGTCCAAAAAAATATAATCAGGCAGCGGGTTGTTTTCGTCCTTCAGATATCTCAACGCCTCCTGCCCGTCTGTTGCGGTAATACAGGTGATGTCCCCATCCACCTCTTTTGCAGATTCAATGAATAGTTTTTTGTCATCCTCATCATCATCTACAATCAGTATTGTAAGATCCTTTTTCATCTTATCGGTTTTTTCGGTTACTACCCTGGTTGCCATCATGCGTTCTGCTTTAAAGGAAGCAGGACATAAAAGGTCGATCCGAAGGATTCTTCGGCTTCAGCATGGATCCGACCCTGGTGCTGTTCCGCAATTTTCCTGCATAATGCCAGCCCTATGCCCGTTCCTGAATATTGTTGTTGATTATTCAATCGCTCGAATATGGAGAATATCTGTTCGGCAAATCGCTGTTCGAACCCTATGCCATTGTCTTTAAAACTTATTTCAGCATAGGGAAGCTGCCTGTTCAGACCGGCATATTTTGCCGCTTCTTCAGGCAAAATCATCCTGGATGAGATAGTAATGACAGGGGGCCTTCCTTCTTTATAAAATTTCAGCGCGTTGCCTACCAGGTTATAAAACAGCTGATTTATTTGCAATGGGATCGCCTCAATACATGGCAAATAGTCCACCCGGATGGAAGCGCCTCTCTCAACCACAAGCATGTCAAAATCCTCCAAAATATTATTTAAGATCTTATTCAAATCTGTCGCACTAAACATATTCGCCGAACCAACTATCCGTGAAAAATTGAGGACATCTTTGATCAATAGCGACATGCGTTCCGATGAGCTCCATATTTTATTCACCAGCTCTTTGGCCTTGTCCGGCAAGTCATTGTTAAACCGCTGGATAAGAAGCGATGTAAATGTCTTCATTTTCCTCAACGGCTCCTGCAGATCGTGAGAGGCAATGGAAGCAAATTGTTCGAGACTTTGATTCATGCGCTCCAGTTCAAGGTTTTTGTCACGCAGGAGCTGCTCATTTTGTTTCTTTTCCGAAAGATCGGTAATGATCATCCCCACGGTAGTCAGTTGAGGCTGCAGGCTGGTGAGTGAAATATAGACCGGAATGCTCCTGCTATTAACTAACAATGTAATTTCCGTTTTACTGCTGCCCTGTAGCGCCAAGGCGAAATGTTCCCGGAATTTCTCCTTCGAGTCCGGGGAGACAAAATCAAGAATGTGTGAACCGGTTACTTTTGCATGGGGGATATCTATTAATTCGGAAAAATAACTATTGCTATACACTATTAAGCCCTCACGCGTCAGGTTAAGAGCGCCTTCACTGAATTTCTCGATCAAAACGCGGTAGGCATAATCCAGGCTTTGCAAAGTATAGACTTCAGCCTTACCATCCTTCCTGATGGCAAAGGCATCTACGGAACCATTTCTTATGGCATCTATCGCCTCCTCGGCCTCCAGGAGGTGGGTTTTCAGGGCTCCGATTTCCGATAACAGATCTACTGAATTTCCATTGCTCATTTGTCATTCTTTGAGGTCATACCTAAGCCAAGAGCCACTCTCTTCGTATCGGATAAATCCCCGATCAGGGTTCTTTTGGGTAAAGGAAACTGCCTGATGAGAGAAGGGCTGAAAACTACCTTCTGCTCTTCGGCAACAGAGGGGTCTTTATAAATATCTATAATTTGCAGATCGAAACGACCTTTTAAATATCGATCACAGAATAGTGTAATATTTTCAATGGCACGAATGGAATTCTCAGACATACCAGTGATGTACAATTGAAGGATGAATTTTTCACTTACGACATGTTCTCTTTTGGACTTATATTTCATCGGCGGCTGTAATTGAGCGAATGTTTAACCCTGTCAATACCTTTTCCTTATTAGACAAATCGCCGATAATTTTTTTAAAGGGTTTTGGCGCTTTCCTGACTAACGTAGGAATGGCAAAAATCTGGTCATCTTCGGCCATCTGAGGGGTTTTTAACAGGTCGATGACTTCGATGATGTATTTCACTTTGAGGTACGCTGCACTATATTTTGTGATATTTTCCAGTGCAAGGATGGATTTAGGCGTTTGTCCGGCTATATATAACCAAAACTCCCATTTTTCATCTTTTGTCATTATATCCGTGTTTAAGATTTATGCTTTGTACCATTTTCTGAAAAGGTTTCGGCTTTTTCACGAGCGCGTCGGGCTTTCTTCACCGGGGAAACAGCATTCATTATTTCAATGCCGCGATCAGTGATAATAAAGTCTCTTATTTCACTGGAATGGCCCATGCCACGGGATTTCACAATGTACAGGCTTCGAATCCTGTTGCCTCCGGTTTCTTCATTCCTCATCTTGATCCAGGTATCTACCAATGAGGATATGGCTTCTTCGGATATCCCACTATAGTTCAGGGACTCTTCATCGTTTAACGAAGTGAACAACGAGTTGATATGATGCATTTTCAGCATATCCATCAATCTGGCGAGCATTGCCCTCACTTCTCCCTTGCTTCCTATAGTAATAAGGCTGCTGATGGGATCTATGATGATCGTCTGCGGTTTAAATTCCCGGATGTGTTTGTGCAACGATAAGAGATGCATTTCAAGACCATGCAGGGAAGGGCGGGAAGCATGGATTAAAAGCATTTTTGACTTTATATAAGGTCCGAGATGTATTCCGACGGATGACACATTTCTTACTAACTGATCGGGGGATTCTTCGAAGGAAAAATAAAGCACCCTCTCATTTCGCTTGCAGCTGTTCAATGCGAAATAGGCCGCAAGGATAGTTTTTGCCGTACCGGCGCAACCGGTTACCAGCGTGCTGTTTCCTCTATAGTATCCGCCTCCGTTGAACAATTTATCGAGCCCGGGGACCCCCGTAGAAATAATCTCAGTGGATATCTTATGTTCAAGCTTTAATGAAGTAATGGGAAGAACGGAAACCCCGTCTTCGTCAATTAAAAACGGGTATTCATTTGTCCCATGTGTAGAACCTCTGTACTTGACAATCCTTAACCGCCTGGTGGCGATTTGTTCGATTACGCGGAAGTCCAATAAGATAACACAATCGGACACATATTCCTCCAGGCCTTGCCGTGTCAGGGTGGTGTCGCCCCGTTCACCGGTAATAATCGTTGTGACTCCCTTTTCCCTTAGCCATTGGAAAAGTCTCCGGATTTCCGAACGAAGGATCCCGGTATTGGTCAGGCCTGAAAAGAGAGATTCTATGGTGTCGAGCACTACCCTTTTAGCGCCGATCGAATCGATGGCATGGTTCAGCCTGATAAATAATCCTTCAAGGTCGTATTCACCTGTCTCCTGGATTTCCGATCTTTCAACCCGTACATGATCGATCTTAAGCTTTTTTTGCAGCATTAATTCTTCCAGGTCGAACCCGAGCGATCTTACATTTTGAGTTAAGTCTTTGGCGGATTCCTCAAAACTCATGAATACACCCGGCTCGTCGTATTCCGTTATTCCTTTGATAAGAAATTGAATGGCCAAAATTGTTTTGCCGGATCCTGCGCTTCCACAGATCAGGGTAGGCCGGCCTTTGGGAATTCCGCCGCCGGTTATTTCATCAAGTCCGGCTATACCGGTCGAAGTTTTGGGGAAGACATTATCGTCTTGTTTCATGAATATGCTGGATACAGCAGAGGGATTGATTGTAAATGGGCAAGGTAATATGATCCCATTGCAGAACATTATATAGTCCTTTGAGAACCTTACATAATTCACACCTCAGGGCGCCGATCTGCCGGTCAGCCGGCTCTTCCGGTAACCATAGATAAAATAAATGACCAGCCCGATGCCCATCCAGACGAAAAACCAATCCCAGGCAATGGCCGGGATCTCGATCAGCAGGTAGGCGCAGAACAGCACGCCCAGCACGGGGATCAGCGACAGTTTACGGACCACGGTCGCGATAGACAGGATGGTCACCAGCAGGGCAAAGACAAGGAATAACACTTCTTCCAGGCTTTCACCGGCCAGATGCTGCAGGGCTGTCATGATGCGGCCCCAGAAAACGAAAAGGAAGCCGGCATAAAGGAAAGGGATGATCAGGCGTCCGTTCCAGTAAGGCAATTTGAAACCTTTCTTACCGACATTGCTGATCCGGGGCAGGATCAGCACGCCACCGGAAACCAGCACGAAGGCGAACAGGGTGCCGATGCTGGTCAGCTGGGTCATCAGGTTGCTGCCCATGAATAAGGTGGGGACGGCAACGATGATGCCGGTGACGATGGTGGAGAACCAGGGCGTATGGAATTTGGGATGGATCTTTCCGAAGGCTTTCGGCAGGAGCCCGTCGCGGCTCATGCTCATCCAGATACGGGGCTGTCCTAACTGGAAGACCAGCAGCACACTGGTCGTGGCGACGACCGCGCTGACCGAAATAAAATATCCGATCCATTTCTGATGCACTTCGTTGAAAACAAAGGCCAGCGGATCGGCCAGGTTCAATTTCGAAAAGGGGACCATGCCTGTCAGTACCAGCGCGATCAGGATATACAACACCGTACAGATCAGCAGGGAGTAGATCATCCCCTTGGGCAGATCCCGCTGCGCGTTGGTACACTCTTCCGCCGTTGTGGAGATGGCATCGAAGCCGATATAGGCATAGAATACCGCCGACACCCCTTTCAGCACGCCGCCGAAGCCATTGGGCAGGAAGGGGCTCCAGTTGGCCGTGTTGACGAAAAAGAAACCCAGGATGATGACCAGCACCACCACAGACAGCTTAAAGATGACCATAGCATTGGTCGCTTTTTTACTTTCCCGGATGCCGATATAGGTAATATAGGAGATGATGCAAACGATGAAAAAGGCGGGCAGGTTCAGGACGACATGCATCCCTCCTATCAGCGGCGCCGAGGTCCAGGTATGGATCGCCTCCAGCAATGGTGCCTTGGCCTCGGCAGTGAGGTTGGGCGTATGGGCCAGCGTCTGCTGTGCGGCCAGGAAAGCATCTTTGGCCGAGCCGGGATCGGTGATCAACCAGCCCGGCAGATGAATATGGAATCCCACCAGGAGATTATTGAAATAGCTGCTCCACGAAATGGCCACCACGATATTACCAATAGCGTATTCCAGGATCAGTGCCCAGCCGATAATCCAGGCGACGATCTCCCCGAAGGAAACGTAGGCATAGGTATAGGCGCTGCCGGCGATGGGGATCATGGAGGCCANNAATTCGGCATAGCACAGCGCGGAAAAACCACAGGTCACAGCCGTCAGGATGAACAGCAGGGAAATGCCCGGGCCGCCGTCAAAGGAGGCTGTACCAATGGTGGAGAAGATGCCCGCCCCGACGATGGCGGCGATGCCCATGAAGGTCAGGTCTTTGACATTCAGCACCTTATTGAGTCCCCCTCCCCCGTGACCGTCGGAAATCCCTTCTTTGGCGTCTTTTACGATCTTGTCTAACGACTTCTTCCGGAATAACGAGTTCGACATCAATAAAGTGGTTTATAGATGAATGGGGCCGGCGGCATCGAAGCCGCTAATAGTGATATCGGCGATTGCAGGGGGAAATTAGGGAAAAAAGGTTAAATACAGGAATCCCTGTATGAACAAAGACCCCGAAAAGGGGCCTCATAGAATCTAAACGGTGGAGTAAATGCTTATTTTAAAGTCTTCTTCACCTTTCTGACAAATGCTTCCGTTGAATCACTTAATTCGGCAATTTTGGCTA
>PMUF01000589.1 GCA_003167015.1 Chitinophagaceae bacterium
CCCGGAAATTGCTGGATAACAAGGTGCCTGTAAAGGTAGTGGCTACGGAGATCGGCTATTCGAACCCCTCGCATTTTACGCTGGCCTTTAAGAAGGAATACGGATTTTCTCCCTGGCATTATCTCAACCCCCATTGAGATGCCCCATACGTTTGCATTAATACTAACCCCTGAATAAATAACTATGAAACTCCAAGATCCTGTCCAGCAAAAGACCGCCATGGCCCTCCATTGGCAACACCTGTCACTACCGATAGGCCTGAAGACTGCGACTGTCAGAACATCCACCGATCAACTTGATCTCGCGCTGCCGGACTTCGGCGAAGAAGGGTTAATCCTGACATTTATCAATTATAAAGGAGAATTGCTGGTCCGGTCCGGGCGCCGGCCCGACGAGGAAGGTCAGCCTGCGAGTCCGGGAATGGGTTTGTTATCCGTAGCGGACAGGCCGCTGGTATTCCGGTCCTCCGGCCCCATTCTTTTTTCCGCGCTGGTCTTGTTTATTCCTGCGGCGTGGATCGGGGTTTTTCTGAAGAGCAATGCCCAATTTGCCAAGATCGAACAGATTTTGGCAACGGAGGAGAATATCATCACCAGCCGGCTCGGCAGGAGACAGATGTCTCTTTTCTCCGCTGCACTGGCTTATTTTGAGAGTACAGGGACAGACCAGCTCAGGATTCAGAACAACGTGCTGAGCCTGCTGGAATATTTTCTTTGCAACCGTCACCGGAGTTTACTGGGCGTCAGTGCCGCTTCGGATATCGATAATGAAGACGACCTGAGCCTGATCAGGGAAGTGGAATCTTATATCTCCGAATATTATTGTTCGGACACTTTTACCGTGGATTCGATTTTAAAAAAGACTTATACCAGTTATCACCGGCTGAATTTTCTTTTCAAGTCAATACATGGAATGACCATTTCCGAATACATTCGTAACAAGCGGATCGAGAAATCGAAGGAAATGATTGCAGATAATGCCAAGTCCATCAGCCAGATCGCTTATGAGATCGGTTATTCCAGTATCAGCAACTATATCCTGGCTTTCAAGAAAGTCTACCAGATTACGCCTGGTAAATATAAGAAGCAGATGGACAACCTGGCTTAGGCAGGGGGCGGCATTCAATGGCCCGGGCCCAAAATTACGAATGTGGGGGCGCATGACCGACCGGCAGCCTGAGCGTTCAGCTTGTTCCCTTTTGTTCAGCGCTTACTACCGTCAATATTCCGTCCAGCCGCTGGGTAAGATCGAAGATGAATTTGTGACCCAGCTGGCTGCCACTGCTGAAATTCTCGACGTTTTCATTCCCCAGAAAGGCAGCAATTTGCCGGGGGCTCATGCCCTTTCCGGTATCGGCAATAACAATCAGCACCTGTTTCTCTTCTTTTACCGCTTTGATCCGGATAGCGCCTCTGCTCGTGTATTTATTCGCGTTGTCCGTCAGATTGCGGATGATCGCGATCAGCATGTGCGGGTCCGTGTGCAGTTGCAGGTCTTCGTCTGCCTCATAGGAAATGCTGTTGCCTTTTTGCTGGACCTGCTCATGAAAAAAGTCATAGATCTCCTGCAGCAGCGGGCGGATGTGGATGAGTCGCGGACTGATATTGAAATTATCTCTCTGACTGGTTACCCAAAGCAAAAAGTCCTCGGAAAAATGATTGATGTCCTGTGCACCTTTTTTGACCCAGTAGGTCCGGTCCTTTATTTCCGCAGCAGAAAGATTGGCCTGGTTGTCATGCAGATCGCCGGCCAGCATGGTCAGAAATCGTAAGGGTGAGCGCAGGTCGTGGATGACCAGGGAGATCAGCTTTTCACGCTGGGCATTCGTTTTCAGCAGGGCCTGTTCGGAATTTTGCAGCTTGGCGACGGTCTCTTCCAGCCGGACAACGGTTCCTCTCAATTTTTCCGCCTTGATCCGGATCTCCTTTTTCTTTTCGACCAGTTTGAGCCGCAATTGAATCAGCAGGATCAATAAAGACAAGACTGCCGCGGTGATGATCAGCTTGAAAGAGGTCGTCTGGTAAAAGAACGGCCGGACAACGATACGCCATTCGCGGTACTGGTAATTATCTTTTCCGAAACCATTCACTTTGCGGACACGTAAAATATAGCTGCGCGGCGACAGCCTGTTGAGATTGATGACGCCGTCTTCAGGAATCTCTTTCCATTCTCCGTTAAGGCCGGACAGGTTATATTGCAAATAAAGATTATTCCGGTTGCCCAGGTAGGGGCAGGAAATCTCCACAGAGAGGTTGTCATAGCCTGCGGGGAGAGTAATCGTGTCCGATCGTCCGGAGGGATGGCCATCGATTTCGATATGGGTCATGTCGATGGTCCCGTGGGGAAACTCTGTAGGCAGAGAATCCGTGTAGAAACAGACCATTCCTTTCATCGACAGCAGCGTCACGAAACCGTCCGGAGTGATCAGGCCGCAGGAATTGAAGCCTCCGTTGAATTCATTGGTCAGTAAACCGTCCTGTCTTCCGTAATAATAATAATACAGCTGACTGCTGCCACCTGTACACCAGGCATCCATATCAGCCTTGGGTACCTTGAACAGGCCCTTGTTGCAGGAGATCCAGATAGTCGATTGCCTGTCTTCCAGGAAACAATGGGCAGTGATCAGAAAGCCATTCTTGTCCAGGGGCATCTTAAACCACCGGGAGTGATAGAAATAATAATATCCCTGCCCGTAGGTGCCCACCAGGAAGGACCCGTCTTTGCAACGGTGGATAGCCCTTACATGAGCGCCTGCCAGCTCGGGCATTTGATGTGCTTTTCCACTGTCCGGACTGTATTCGGTGAGCCCGTTGTCCGATGCCAGCCAAATACGATGCGGGTCGACCGGGAGAAGGCATTCGTTGACCGCCTGATCAGGGGGTTGGGTAAAAAGACGGCTGAAACTGTCGCGGCCTCCCGGCACAGGCTCCAACTGCCAGAGAGATCGTTCCGTGAGGCAATAGAGGTGTCCGGCCGTATCTTCTGCATAGTCTACGATACCGGCATCAAGGGCCGGCCATACCCTGGCGATACCGAGGTCGGCGTTTTGCCGGCGGGGAAGATTGTCAGAGGCCCCCCAAACCTGGTTTTTCCGGTCAATATAGAGGCATCGTTGCCACATCGGTGTACTGTCTTTTACCGGCTGCCACCGCCCATCGGGCCGGAATATGAACTTGTCCGTCAGGATATCTCCCTCGTTGGACAGGGCCAGCGGACCAAAAAGGTAACGGACCATTTGCTGCCCAAGACCGGCCGGCCAGTGGCCGGCGCTGAAGCTATTCCTGCGAAGAAGATAAAAGCCTTCCGTATTGGTGGCGATCAGCAGCAGATCGGCCCCCGGGTTATATTCGACTGCCGAGACGGTAGGGATAAAATCGAGATTGACCAGGAAAAGGGCCTGTAACCCGCCGTCTTTTGCCGGGAAAAGACGGTAAAGATTATTACCGGCCAACAGGTGATTCGTCCTGTCGCAAGTATAAAGATGAAAGCGTTGCCTGATAGCGGCCTTCATCGATGGCGTGTTATGAAAATCACCGGCCATCGGGCGTTCGTCCTGTATTTTGCGGCCGTCTTCATACACTGCGGTTACCATGATTCCGTCAATAAGATACAGCCGCTTGTCCTGCAGCAGGTATTGAGTCGATCGGCCGGCAACGCCGGTCAGGACATTCAAAGCCTTTCCATCAAAGTAATACAGACTGTCCTTATAGACCAGGTAAACCTTACCTGCATCGGCGACGTAGAAATTCTCATTATTGTCGAAAAGGTACCTGAAAATCAGTTTGCGCCGGCCGGCCTCGGGACGGGAGGGGACATTCCGCAAAAAAGCGCTGAAATCGAACAATTGTTTCCTTCCATTGAGCAGGTAAGGCGCTTTCAATGCTGACGTATTGACGGGACTCAGAACCTGGTTGTTATTACCCTGATAACGATACAAATGGTGATCATCGGTCTGAAAATAGATAGTCCCCTGGTCATTTTTTCCCAGGTACATGATATTGGCTTCCATGACGGGCTCGTCATCAGGATAGTATAATTTGAAGGAACTGCCATTAAAACGGACCAGACCCACCTGTGAGGCGAGCCATAAATAGCCGTCCTTATCAAACAGGAGATCGTTAATACTGTTTTGCGGCAACCCGTTTTCATCAGTAAAATGCCGGACGGAATAACCGTTGGCCGATCCGGGCTGAGTCAGGGCAGGTGTGACAGAAAAGAAAAGGACAATAGAAATCAGAAACCTGATAAACTTGTTTATCATTCCTTAACCTTAAGAGTTAAATATAGTAGAAAAAAAACGAATGATCCAGACACAATGACCGTTTTTTTGTAAGTTTTATTGCAGCGTTTGTCTGCTCGCGTTGTATTTTTATTATTTTGAGCATGGACGGAAGAGGGGAGGGGGTATTTTTATGATAACAAAATCAATATTCTATGAACACTTTATACTCTTCCGTCAGTCCTTCCTTTGTCATGTCCCTTATTTTGCATCCGTTCAGATAATCTGGATAAATCGGTCAGTGCAGGTTTTATCCATTCACCAAATGGTCAATTTATGCCAGTATTCGATATCTCGATCAATATTCTTGTGGTGCTGCCGCTGCTTGTTATCGCTGCCTTAGCAGGATTCCTCGTCAGAAGCGGGCAACTCAGGCGCAAAAAGCGACAAATTAACGAACTGGAAAAGGAAATGATGCAGGCCTATGCCGAATTGCTGGATACGCAGAAAGATTACTGCGAATTGAAAGCCAGGTTAAAGGATGAGGATAGTCCGGTCATCTCCATCAAAGAGAATAAAAGTCAGGATTTGACCAAACAGCAGCAGCCATTACCCGGCAGTAGCAACATCCGGAAGAACGGCGCCGCGAGTTGACAGGGTCATTTTCAGGCTTTTCTCCTGCAGGCTGGTGTGAGCCTGACAGCAGATTGTCCTATTGCGCATACGTTGGGGCGGTGTTGAGTATAGATTGTGCTCCGATGTTAGTTTTTTTACTACAGAATCACGCGGAAAGCCAGTAAACCTCTATACTATGTCGTACCCTTTAAACAGGCTGGGAAAGGCCACTTTCCCCCGCAACTGTGCCATCCTGCCGGCCGTCGGCGTCAAAGGAGCGCGGGCCTTAATTTATTTTCATTCCACCGTCTCTGCCAGTCATATTTTTGTTAATTCGGCGTTATACAATAAGGATATCGTGTTGTATTATCCTGCTGCGGGTTTCATGATGAAATCTATTATCCTATCACTAAAATCCTAAACCAATGAAACTCTTTACCAACCTTCTGTGCAAGGTTGCCCTATCATCGATGGTGCTAACGGCGCCGGCGATGATAACGAGTCATTCGGATGCCGGCGGCTCGCTGCCGGATAAGGAGGCAGACATGCCTTTCTATTCATCCATGGTCATAAAAAAATTTATCGACCACCTGACAGTGCTGCCTGTACTGGCCTATCACAAAGCAAAGGAGGAATCTATAGCCTCCTCCATCACGTATATAGTGAAAAAGACGGTAGCCGTACCGGTTGTCAGCACGTTTACCGCTGCCAATGCCACTGCAACAGTGGGAAATAGCGCTCGAATGGTAATGAGTGCGGCTTCTAAATCGCTGGAACTCCGGCGTGTCATCAATGAATCTGCGCTCATATACAGTCATATGGATCTCGAAAAGGAAGGTCTAAGTGAAAAAGCATTCGAGTATGCCTGGAGGGGATATCATAACCTGGTGAAACAGGGTAGTATCCGTAACACCAGCGTATTGTCTATCTGTGATTTCAGCCAGTCTTCCTGCTCGAAGCGCATGTATGTGATAGATTTGCAGCATAAAAAGCTGCTTTACCAGACCTATGTAGCCCACGGCCAGAATTCCGGCAGCGAATATGCGGAGTCATTTTCCAATCAGCAGGACTCTTACAAAAGCAGCCTGGGATTTTATGTGACACAAAGAACTTATTATGGTCGTAACGGCCTGTCCCTTCACCTCAACGGAGTAGACAAAGGCTATAACGATATGGCCATGAAAAGAAATATAGTATTGCATGGGTCGACTTATGTCGGCGATCAATACCTGCAAAGCTTTGGTACGCAGGGTACTAGTCTCGGTTGTCCGGCCATTCCTGCAGCGATCAGCGGCCGGATCATCCGGAAAGTGAGGGATGGAAGCTGTTTCTTCATCTATCACCCGACTTCGGAATACCTGGACCATTCGCCGGTCATTAACAATTAACTGTAAAACTCAAATCAGCATGATGAGGACTTTCCTGGTAGAGAGACGACATCGGTCAAAAGAGATTACGCTGAAAGGCGGAATAGCCCTCCTGATTTGTTTTCTGATAGGACTTGCTGCTATGATTTTGCTTGTATATACCTTATTGTGAAGTTAATGCATAGCAACTGTCGCAAAGTTGCATTTCTATCCTATTCTTAGGATTGATGCATCCCAGAGGCCGATCGAGAGATCGGCTTTTTTGTTTTGGGCCTCATGGCTTCAGCTAAAAGTGCCCTGAGGCCCAAAACGGCTAATGATGGGCCTTCGGCCGGCGGACCAGTGGTCCGCCCTGCCTTCTACACCAGCGGTACCCAGACTGTTACCCGGGTGCCCTTGTCTTTTTCACTCCGGATGGACAGGTTGCCCCGGAGGATCTTCATCAGGTCTTTGATAATCAGGTAACCCAATCCATTGCCTTTTCGGTTGTCTACATTGGCGGAAGAAATAATAAAGTGGTCAGCCATAATGCTGTTGATCTGTTCGGGGGCCATTCCGACGCCCGTGTCCTCGATGAGAAGAGCGACCCCATCCTGGCCGGGGGTGCTGCTGACGCGGACATAGCCTTGCGAAGTAAAATTGATACCATTGAGGATCAGGTTATAGAGAACGATTTTTACGGGTTCTATGTACTGGAAAAGTATCAGTTGCTCATCTATATCATTGATCAGGCTGATTTGTTTTTGCCTTGCCATAGCGTTAAAGATCCCGGTCAGTTGGGTAACCAGCTCATGCAGATTGAAGCTTTCCCTGGCCATACGACGGTCTTCATTCTTGTATTTGATCCAGTTGAGTATATTGGTAGACAGTAATTCAAGCTCTTTGGAGGTGGTGGCAATTTCCTGAATGGCTTCCTGTTGCAATTCTTCCGTCAGGCCATGTCTTTTTTCGATAAGGCTTTTGCCGGTGAGGTGCAGGAACCGCAGTGGTGTGATCAGGTCATGGCTGATGATCGAGATGAGTCTTGTTTTGATGGTATCGGTCTTTTCCAGTTCTTCATTCTTGGACTGCAATTCCCGGGTCTTTTCGGCGATTTGCTGCTCCAGCCTGTTTTGCCTGATCTTGAATTGACGGGTACGGAGCCGGACGATGCCGATTACCAGGGTAATGAACAGGCAAAGGCCCAATATCCAGCTCCATAATTGCTGATACCAATGTGGCTGGATAGAGAAGTCGTATTCCGTATAACTGTAGTTACCGATGCCAAATCCGTTGGGCTTACGCAGGAGCAGCCGGTAATTACCCGATACCAGGTTACTGAAATGCAATTGGGGATCGGGTCCGGCTTCCAACAGCTGCCAATCCCCGGAGTAGGGGGCCAGCCGGTATTCGATGCGCAGGTTTTCCTTATCGGCCCAGGCAGGAAACCCCAGGTCGAAGACCAGTTCGCGGGTATTGCCAGGCAGATCGGCCCTGACCAGGGAGTTGACATTGATGGCGTTGCTGTCGGCAGTGAACCCATCGATATAGACCTGTCCTTCCGGCAGCCGGGATACGGGTCGGGCCGGGTTCACCCATACCAGTCCATCCATTGTCGGGAAAGACAGAACGCTATCATTCAACCGCAACGCACATGGTGTGCATCCCCCATTCAATTCAGTGATGTCCATCCCATCTCTTCGCCCATAATAATGATAATATACGGACGTGATATTGCTGTCGAAGGCTGCCATCATATCTTCCGGCCGTGCCCGGAACAACCCTTTGTTCGTACTGATCCAGCAATAGCCCAGCTTGTCGGCGATAAAGCAGTGGGCATAGAGCAAATAGCCGTTCTTATCCACCGGAACAGGCCGGATCTTTCCATCCTTGCAGAGGAAGATCCCACGGCCATAAGTGCCTATAAAGAGAAAGCCCTTGTATTTCCACAGGGCCCTGATGCAGATGCCCGGTATATACAGGAGGGTATCGATGGCATAGGTCAGGGTATTATACCGCAACAGGCCATTGCAGCTGGCGATCGCCAGCTGGCCCGGACTCATTTCCAGCATGGAAAAGGGGGCATTGCCGTTGACGTCTGCCAATGGATACCGGTACCGGTAGTCGACCCTGCCGTCGTGGAGCTCGCCGATGCCGATGGCATTGGCTACATACAGCCGGCCGCCCGTCATAGCAAAACCGTCGGTAATGGAGCCCGCTCCGGGGAGAATGATTGTCGTCCGACGGGTCCTGTAATCGTAGGAAAGGATAGTGTCGTCACGACTGTACCACAGCAGGCTGTCCGGCGTAGTCAACACAAAATTATTGAACGGGCGTCGGGCTACCGGTAGTCCGGCCTGGCCGCCAGACGCGTCCGGCAACACATCTCCCGTGCTGGTAAGGATGGCTGCCCCCTGCGGCCGCCGGAGGCTTGCCGCAGGCGATGCCGGCAATGCGACCTGGCTGTAGTAAGCAGTAGAGGATTCCGGAGAGGTCATGGCTGCTTTCACCGTTTTGACTTCGTTCTTCCGGATGACGATGATCCCTTTAGAGCCAGTGCCGATAAAAACTATCCCGTTGACGGAATCGTAAGCCAGGTAAGCTAAGAAAGCATCTATCGGAATAGACTGGCAGATCAGCCGGGCGACGAGTTGATGACCGTCGTAATCCAGTAACCAGGCCCGGGTTCCGCTGACGACGATAGGGTGGCTCATGCTGTTATCCCAGAATAATTTCTGTGGCCAATTCCCCTCTATTCCTCTCAGGCCTACCGCCGTCTGTTGCCCGGTGGCGGTATCCAGGTGATAGAATTGCTTTTTGCCGCTGAAAACCCAGATTTGCCCGGCCAGGTAAAAAGGCTTCGATCCCGGCTCCAGTGCAGCGACGAAAACAGGCGCCCGATAGCCGATCCGGTAATCATAGATGGTGTCGAAGCGGGTGAGCATGATCCGGCTGTCACTCAATGGGATCAGGGATTCCGACCAGAAACTGAATCCGAAACCGGCGGGTGGCTGCATAGACGATTGCCGGAACAATTTTCCCGAGGCGATGAGACCCGTCAGCTGAAAGGTGCTCGGGCGGGTGTTGATCGTCACGCGGCCCATGGATTGAAGCCGGTTTCGCATAACAAAGAACAGATCTCCTGCCTCATCCGAGGTATAGATCCTGCCATCCCTGCTCTTCAGCAGAAAAAGCATTCTTTCGGAAAATAACTCCGGGGTATTAGCCTTTGAAAAGGTGACAAAATCAACTCCGTTATAGCGGGTTATCCCGGCCTCCGTGGCAATCCACAGAAAGCCTGTCTGTTCATCCCACTGCAAGCCTTTGATGCCATTGGAAGGAAGCCCGTTGTCCGTAGTAAATCTCTCAACAAGGTAATCAGGCTGGGCGGGAAGGATAAGACAGCAGCCCAGCAACAGGGCAGACAGACCAATTATCTTAATAATTGACATTATACAAGGTAGCCAATTCTATCAATTCTTTCAGGTTTGTGGTCAGGGTTTTCTCGAATATCCGGTTCTTCACCGTAGAGACGGTGTTCATTTTTACGTTCAGGGTTTGAGCGATCTCTTTGGTGCCCAAACCTTTCAGCACATAGTGAAGAATCTCCAGTTCGCGGGGTGCGAGGGCAGAGAAGGGATTGTTCGGATACCTGGTGCCCGGATCATCCCGCAAAGACTGCTCATTCAACAGGAAGCGCCGCAAAAGGCGGATCGTCTCTTCCTCCGGTGTCGTCTTGGGAAGATAGTGATCTATCCCATATTGGCGCAGCGCCTTGCCATATACTTCCGCCGGCTGCATGGAAAATACCATTACCCTTAATTCAGGATAGAGCTTGCGGATAGCAGGAAGGATTTCCAGCGTACTGCCGTCTGACAAGATAATATCCAATACCAGGTGAGAGTATTTCTTCTTTGCCAGCTCCTTCATCAATTCATTGCAGCTGGTCACTTCGGATACGGCTGTAAAACCCAGATGCAATTGCAATAGCAGCTTCAGACCTTTTCGGATCATGCTATGATCGTCAGCCAATAATATTTGTGGTTGCATTGTGAGGCTAATGTTCAACAATAAAAAAGAACCTGCTGTAGAATTAATTCTACTTTTTGCCGGATGTAAAGCTATTAATTTGCCGGATGTAAAGATCAGCCACCCTCAAATGCTGATTCAGATCAAGTACACGCATGACCTCCTACATTCAACCTATGTCCTGCAATATCCTGAGATTTTGAATTTGACCTACACCAGACCAGTCATCCTACAGTTCGACCATAACAACCCATTTGTTAAACTTAATTTTTTGTTATGTCAGGCTTTCGATTGAGAATCAACGGTTTAAAAAATATTTCCTATGCGGCTGCCATCCAGGAATCCCTGCCTTTCGATCAGTCTTTCGAAGTGGAGTACCTTTTCGACCGGCAATGGAATTCGATCATGGTCAAGCCTATTCTCGTTCATTCCGTTGTTATATTCCTGGTCAATTTCCCTAACGGTGACGGCGAATCCATGGCGCTCGTCTACAATGAAAAAGATACCTGGTCGGATATCGAGAAGGAGTCGACCGGTCAAACGACAGCCATCGGTATAGCCATCGAGAATTACTATTCCAACCGCTATCTGCCCGTACCGCCTTCCCATTTGCTCAACTGATTTCATCAACCGGCAACCGCTGTTTCACCATGCCTGAATTCAATGACGTATTCAATGATATAGGGGAGCAGGATCTTCCCGTCCTGCATTTACAGATGGGGTCTCCAGACGCTTTCAAGGTCCTTTTATTCCAGTATTACCCGGAAATTCTTTCGTTTGCGGTCATGTGTCTGGAGGATCAATTGGTTGCGCGTACCGTGACGCTGGAGGTCTTTTTCCTGTTGTGGGAGCGGCATGCTGATTTTGACAGGGAGAAGGCGATCAAAGCCTTCCTTTATCTCGCTGTTCGCAACAAATGCCTGCATCATCTGCCGGCGGCTGGTTCCCGCGCCGATCTTCCACCCGTTACTCCTGCCCCTTCCTTACCCCGGGAAATGCTGAGAGATATTTTTGACTATACCGACAGGTCGAATTTTTTTGCCTGTTGAAGGGGATAGCCTAGTTTTATAGCAATGACCTATCCGACGATTTTGCAGAGTGCCGGCCCTACCGAATTGGAACAGGCGGTCGCTGACAATCATAAGGAGCTGTTCAGACAGGAGTCGCTTGCGCTGGGTGGTGACCTGATCACTAACGACGGTCTTTGCTGGACGACGGGTACACCAGAGAGCAGTTCCATGATCGCCTTTCCCGATTTGACGACGGAAAGCGCACCCGGCCTGCTGGATGGGTTAGTGTCTTTTTATCTTCGTCATCCGCCGCGGGGTTCGGGCTGCTGGTCCCTGGACCCACCCCGTCCGGCGGACCTGGGCGTTCACCTGCTGGCCCGCGGGTGGCAGCTTGGCTGGCGCCCTCACTGGATGGGGTTGGATCTCGAACAACTGCAGACTCATCATCCTTTCCCGAAAGGTCTCACCATTGTCCGGGACAACGATCGTTCGCTGACCTCCGTCACTCATCTGCCTTATGCCCGGGTAGTCACCCCCATACCTTCCGGCGCTGCCTTCCCCGGGCAATGGATGCGATTCATCGCATTACTCCGCGGCAGGGTTGTCGGGCAAAGTGTTGTGTTCATGACCACCGGGCCTTTAGGGGTGGCGGGCATCTATCATGTGGGGGTGGTGCCGCGTGCCCGGGGCAAGGGCATCGGCAAGGCTGTCACCCTGGCCGCCTGTCTCTATGCCCGGCAAAAGGGATATCGGTACGCGGTATTGAATTCAACCCATGTGGGCCGGCATCCCTATGAGCAATTGGGTTTTTTAACGGTAGGACAGGGGTGGACCTGGTGGCTGATGATCGACAAGCTGCTGGCCCATCCGCCGGGTATCCAGGCGGTCAGGCTGGCGGAGGCTATTGGTCTTGGCGACGAGGCGGAACTCGACCGGTTAGGTCCGTTATATACATCTGAAGAGCTCAATCAGCCGCTGACCAATGGAATGACTCCAATGCAGCTGGCTGTGCATTGCCGGCAAGGGCCGGCGGCAGAATGGCTGCTCAATGGAGGGGCGAATTATACTGCATTGGACGCGTGGGATCTGGGCTGGAAAGATCGTGCCCGGCAATTGTTGCAACGCAAGCCCGGCCATATAGACCGGCTTTACGGTGAAGGAGCAACGACACTGCTGCATATTGCCGCCGAGCGCAATGACGGAGAACTGGCGGAGCTTGCGCTGTCGGCCAATCCCGACCTGCAACTGAAGGATAAGGCTTTTAAGGCTACGCCACTGGAATGGGCAAAGCATTTCGGTCATACAGATATCATGCGGCTGATCCATACGAAGCAGCACAAAGGCTGAGGGTACAATAAAGTGGATGGACGGTTAGTGGTGTAACGGAATTATGGTGTACTTTTTCTGCGTCTATAATCACCATCGCATGAGAAAACTGCTAAACGGCCATTGCTATCTGCTGTTCCGGGGCCTTGCCATTATCTTTATCGGTATTATCGCTGCTCCCGTTGATTCCTGTGGACAGGATACTTCCTTATTTGACAATCTTCGCTGGCGCATGATCGGTCCGCATCGTGGCGGTCGTACTGTCGGAGGTTGCGGAGTGCCGCAACAGCCCAATGTATTCTATATCGGCGTCAACAATGGAGGGGTTTGGAAGACGACCGATTTCGGCAGGACCTGGGATCCGATATTTGACGATCAGCCTACCGGCTCGATCGGTGATGTTGCGGTGGCGCCCTCCGATCCGAATATTGTATATGTGGCCAGCGGAGAGGGCATCCAGCGGCCCGACCTCTCGGTAGGCGATGGAATTTACCGGTCTTCCGATGCCGGTAAGACCTGGGCGCACCTGGGGCTGGCGGCGGGCCAACAGATGGGCGGACTGGCGGTCGATCCGCATGATCCCAACCGGGTTTTTGTCGCCGTGCTGGGCCATCCTTATGGACCCAATGTGGAAAGAGGAGTCTATCGTAGCCTTGACGGTGGCAAGACCTGGGAGAAAGTCCTGTATAAAGATGAAAACACCGGCGCCGTGCAGGTGACTATCGATCCGGTCAATCCGCAGATTGTATATGCCGACCTTTGGGCAGGGCGACAGGGTCCATGGGAGAATGGTGCCTGGGACGGGCCTAACAGCGGCCTGTTCAAATCCACCGACGGCGGCACGACCTGGCGGCAACTTACCGCAGGGCTACCTAATCCGGCACAGGGACTTTCGCGAATCGGATTTTGCATTGCGCCTTCCGATCCCAGTCGTCTGTACGCTACCGTCGCGGCAGGGCCTTCCAATGGCGGTATCTACCGCAGCGACGATGCCGGTGAATCCTGGAAGAAATTGAATAGCGATCAGCGTTTTTGGGGCCGCGGTGACGATTTCGCGGAAGTCAAGGCAGATCCGAAAAATAAAGACATCGTTTATACGGCAGATGTGGTGGTCTGGAAGTCCACGGATGGCGGCATGTCCTGGAATGCATTCAAAGGCGCACCCGGCGGCGATGACTACCACCGGCTGTGGATCAACCCCGATCACCCTGAGATCATGCTGGTGGCCTGCGACCAGGGCGCCATTGTCACCGTCAACGGCGGGCATACCTTCTCTTCCTGGTACAATCAGCCGACGGCTCAATTTTATCATGTCATCACTGATAATGCTTTCCCCTATAATGTATATGGCGGACAGCAGGAGAGCGGCTCGATCGGGATCGCTTCACGCGGTAATGACGGGGAGATCACCTTCCGTGAATGGCATCCTGTCGGGGTAGAAGAATATGGGTACGTAGCGCCCGACCCTCTGGATCCCAATATTATTTATGGCGGTAAGATCACCCGCTATGACAAACGCACGGGGCAGGTGCAGAACATTGGCCCTGAAGCGGTCCAAAGCGGTCAGTACCGCTTTCTTCGTACCGCGCCCGTCCTATTCTCGCCAACAGATCCGCATACTCTTTACTTTGCTGGGAATGTGTTATTCAAAACCAATAATGACGGCCACTCCTGGCAGGTGATCAGCCCGGATCTCAGTCGCGGATCCTGGGCTGTTCCTGCTAGTGTAGGCATTTATAATACAGATGCCGTGACGAAAATGGCAAGGCGGGGTGTGATCTATACCGTCGCTCCCTCACCGGTAGATCCCCTGACGATCTGGGCCGGCACCGACGATGGGCTCATACATATCACGCGGGACGGCGGAAAGACCTGGAAGAATGTCACACCGCCCGGCATCGCCGACTGGACTAAAATATCCCTGATCGAAGCCGGACATAGCGATGCGGGTACTGCCTATGCGGCCGTCAACGGCATCCGCATCGACGATATGCATCCGCATATCTACAAGACGCACGACGGCGGGAAATCCTGGACGGCAATCGACGCCGGTCTGCCGGACGATCCTATCAACGTTGTCAGGGAAGACCCCAAAAGGAAAGGCCTACTGCTGGCCGGTTCCGAGCGAAACGTATGGATTTCCTTCGATGACGGCGCGCATTGGGCGTCTCTTCGGTTGAATATGCCTGCTACTTCCATTCGTGACCTTGTCTTCAAGGATGCAGATGTGGTGGTGGCCACGCATGGCAGGTCATTCTGGATATTGGACGATATTGCACCGCTGCGTGAAATGGGTCCGGCGACGGCTGCGCAGGACGCCGTCCTGTACAAACCCGATCCGGCGATCCGGGTACGCTGGAACATGAATCCCGATACCCCGCTGCCGGGCGACGAACCCGCCGGTGAAAATCCACCTGATGGAGCGGTGATCGATTATTATCTGAAAGGGGATGCCGCGGGTCCGGTAACGCTGGAAATTAGTGATGCAACCGGAAGAGTGCTTCGCCGTTTTTCCAGCACCGATACGCTGTACGAGATTCCCGATGTCAATATTCCGCCTTATTGGATCCGGCCTCAGCAGATCCTGTCTGCCAAAGGCGGTACTCACCGGATGAGCTGGGATCTGCACGAGCAGCCGCTGAATGTCCCCGCATCTTATCCCATCAGCGCGGTGGTGGGCAATACTGCGCCTGCCGCTACCTCTCCATGGGTGATACCCGGCGCCTATACGGTCAGGCTGATGGTTAACGGTAAGACATACACGCAAAGGCTGACGGTAAAGATGGACCCACGGGTAAAAACACCCGTGACCGCTTTGCAGCAACAATATGATCTGGCGGAACGGGCTTACAAAGGGTGGGACAGCGCCATGCATGGCTATAACCAGGTGCACGCGCTGCGTGCAGGGATCGTCGCGTTGTTGTCCCGGAGCTCCGGCGCCGTCACTACCGCGCTGCAGGAGTTGGATGCCAGGGCGGCCCTGCTCGAGGGCGCCGGCCGGAGAGGTGGTAACCGGGGCACTCCCCCCGCAGGTACCCAGCTAAAAGCCTTCTCCCGGCTACAGGGAGAATTCTCCGCTGTTTTCGGCATTATCGAAGACGCAGATCTTGAGCCTACGGTCCAGGCGGCGCAGGCG
>PMUF01000230.1 GCA_003167015.1 Chitinophagaceae bacterium
GGCGGCAATAGGAGAGGGCTTCCCTATGGCGGTGTTGATCGTCCTTCATCGCAACGGGGGCTTTGAATCCAGCCTGGAGGATCTCTTTTCTTCACGGACCCGTCTGCCCATCAGGGAGGTGGAGGAGAAGGACCCGCTTCATGCAGGCACTATCTATCTTTGCCCGGCCGACTACCATGTGCTGCTGGAAAAGGACCATAGCTTTTCGCTGGATTATTCCGAAAGGGTTCACTTCAGCCGGCCCAGCATCGATGTGACCTTTCGTTCGGCTGCGGATATTTTCGGTCCGGGGCTTATTTGCCTGCTGCTGTCCGGCGGCAATGCCGATGGCGCCGAGGGGATGCAGTATGCGCAAGAGAGGGGAGGGCTTGCGGTTGTGCAGGACCCTGCGACGGCCGATGTGCCTTATATGCCGCAACTGGCCATCAGCCGGATGAAAGTCGACTTCATCGTTCCGGCGGACGAGATCCCCGGGTTTGTCCATGGATTAGGGCGTCCTTACAAATAGCTAAGCCAGCGCTGTCGGGCTACGTGGCTGCGTTTGTAGCTGTCGAACCATTTGCATAAAGGATATAACAGGATGATCACGCCGATCCATACGCCATAGACTACCCACAGACTGAACCCGTAACCTTTCAATTGGGGGTTAGCCGTCACCCAGGTAGTGAGCGAAGTCATATCCGAGGCCCGATGGCCCGACAGCATGGCTGCGAGGACGGCCAGTCCGTGCAATACGTAAATGTGCAGCAGGTAATAGAACATCGGTACCCGGCCGAAGACGGTGATGGGCCGCGTCAGCGCATTCAATGGCCGTTCTGTCACCGACAGGAATAGCAGGGCGGGACCGATAGTCATTAGTATATACAACAAGGATGGCGGATATTTACTGACATCCAAAAAGGACAGCAACGTAAAGATGGCGTGAGGCTGTGCCGACCATGGGGCGGGATCTCCATACCTGTCCAGCGCACGGATGAGGACGAACAAGGCGATGGCAGCCCAGCCCCATCGGCGCAGGGTCTTTTTCCTGATGGCCGCGTCCTGTCCGGGGGCATACAGGCTGCCCAGCCAGTAGCCCAGGGTGATCAGGCCGATCCAGGGCAGAATGGGGTAGCCCATAAAAATCAGCACCGGTCCGAATGTGAAAGGCCGTTGCTGGTGGAGAAAGGCCCAGAGGAATGCCTGCCAGCCGTCTCCGCTGACATGAACGCCATCCAGGAGATCGTGTCCGGCGATCAGGATCAATGCCAGTGCGAGCAGCCACTTGTTGCTCAGGTTGACCAATGCCGATAGCACGATCATGCTGACGCCAAAGGCCCAGATCACCTGTAAAATATATATCGTGAAATGCGTATTGAATGTCCAGCCGATCGTGACGATAATGAGTTCGGCTATGATCAGCCAGATCCCCCGTGTCAGCAGGAAAAAGGACAGCGCTTTACGGCCATTCTTTATTCCGTACAGGCAGGCGGCGATGCCTGCCAGCAGCATGAATATCGGTGCGCAGAAATGAGTGATCCAGCGGGTGAAGAACAGGGCGACGCTGGTCTGGTGCAGGTCTGTGGGGTCGAACAGATAGGCGCTGCGGTTGAAATAATCCCGGGTGTGATCGAGCGCCATGATGATCATGACGACACCTCTCAGGAGATCGATGGATTCTATGCGAGAAGAGCGCGTGGCCGGAGATCCGCCGGCGAGGTTGGGCAGTGACATGTCAGTTGGTTAATGTAGAATAAAATTTCGTTAGAATGTAAAATTGAGAATTTTATTCTAAAAAACAATGACAAAATGAATTAAATTCAATTATTGTCCGGAAATCTTAAACTTTTGCCGCCGCGCCCTGGCTAATGGCCATTTGTACAATGCCTTCCAATTCACTGATATCGAAAGGTTTTTGCAGGAAATAATCGGCCCTGGCCTCCTGGGCCAACTGGGTGACGTTGCTGTTGGCGCTGAAGAAGATCACGGGGATATCCTGGGTCTCCGGCTTTAATTTGAGGGTGCGGGTCGCTTCGATACCGCCGGGACCGGGGATCCAGTTGTCCATTAGAATGACATCCGGTTGATAATTTCTTACCTGTTCTACGACCTGGTTGGAATTGTTGACCGTCAGAACGTCAAAGCCCTTTTTCTTCAGCACGATTGTACAGATCTGCAGAATGTCAAGGTCGTCGTCTAATATTAATACCTTTTTCTTCATAGCGATCATGTTATACAAATATCTGTCTAAATAATTGTGCCAGCAAGGGAATCCCGGGGAATACCAAAATTAAAGCCCGGCGCGGGTGCGCCGGGCTCATAAAGCCATTCGGGGGCTATAGCCTTTCATTCACTTATTTACTCTTTATAAACAAAGGTTTCAGGGTGAACCACGCCAGCGCCGGGAAAAAATGCATCGGGATGACCATTCCGGGGAATAATTCCGGGGTATCGATATTCCGGGGCAATCTTACCGCTATCGGACCCAGCAGTGAGATAAAGCTGATCAGGGTAAACACAAGGTTGAAGACAATCTCTCCCCTGGTCTTGAGCCATTTGTCCAGCAAGGTGTATCCGA
Organism: Chitinophagaceae bacterium; assembly: GCA_003167015.1. GTDB lineage: Bacteria > Bacteroidota > Bacteroidia > Chitinophagales > Chitinophagaceae > Puia. The sequence goes on from PMUF01000230.1 coordinate 2,558, forward strand.
TGGCGGCCAGAACGCCGCCGAAAAGGCTTGCTACCAGTATATTGATCGTAGAAGCGACTTTGGAGAAATCGGCTTCGTTGATCGTGTAGTACAGGTGGGCATAAATGACCCCCGCGATGCCTGCCAGCAGGCCGGAGATAAGCCCCAGCGCTAAAGATTTCTTGAGCATATTTTTGCGTATTTACAATTTAGTCACCGGTACAGAAATATCGAGCTTGACGGGTTCCGGCACTTCACCGCCGGGCTTACCGATGCCAAAGTCGCTACGATTGACTGTAAAGCTGCCTGTGAACGCTCCCCCTTGTGCCGTTCTTTTAAAGGTAAAGGGGATGGTTGTCGGTTTTTTCACCCCGTGCATTTCGAGGTCGCCGGTCACCTGGTAGCCGTTGCCGGCCCGGGCTATCGACCGGGAGACGAAATGTATCTGGGGATATTTTGCCGCATCGAACCATTCATCGCTCTTCGCATGTTTGTTCTGCAGCCCGTTGCCGGTATTGATAGACGTCACATCGATCACCACATCGAATTTCCCTGCGCCGGGGTTCTGTTCGTCAAACAGAACGGTCCCTTTGAAATCCTTGAAGATGCCGGATGCTTCATCATTCGTAAAGGAGATCGAATAACCGTCCGCGATCTGCCAGCCGGGGGCTGACAGGAAAGTGAAGGCGCTTGCAGCCAGGATCAGGATGGCCGCTATGGGATAGAATAACTTGTTCATATAGTCCCCGTCGGGATTTTAGTTTTTAACGAATTCTGCATTGGCATTCAGCTTTACTTCATCGCTCAGTGCTGCGACAGGAAAAGATGGAGCTATGCCAAAGTCGGAGCGTTTGATTGTCCCGGTAATCTTAAAACCGGCGACAGTCTTCTTGCTCATAGGATTAACCACGGTGCCGTTGTATACAACATCGAGAACAACGGGCTTGGTGACACCATGAAAGCTCAGATCGCCCGAGAGTTTGTAATTCTTATCGCTCACTTTCTGAAAGGAAGTGCTTTTGAAGGTCAGCGTACCGAATTGCGCGGCATCGAAGAAATCGGGGCTTTTCAGATGCGTGTTCCTTTGGTCGTTGCCGGTATTGATGCTGTTCACATCGGCCGTCAATTGGATCTGGGCATCGGTCAGGTCTTCTTTGGAGGCGGTCAATTTAGCGTCAACCGACGTAAAAGTGCCGTCGATCTCATTAATGGTCAGGTGGGTGATTCCAAAATTCAGCTGGGAATGCGCTTTATCCCAAGTCCAGTCCTGGGCAAAAGAGGCGAGGCTCAGAGAGAGAATGGCTGCGGTCATGATGACGATCTTGTTCATGTTGTTTGTTTTTTTTGTTATTAGAATGGTCAAATATTAGTGTCTAAACATTGATTTAAGGACAGGTTTCCCTTTTCGAGGCGAATTTATAACTCAATAACGAGTTCTTCTTTAGGACGGCGAACTTTTTTCAGATTAGCCAGCCAGTCGTTGGCTGTGTCCCTGTAACCCAGGGTCAGCAATGATGTACTCCGCAGTCCTTTTGCATGGAGTCCAAGCAATTTATCCAGTTCGGCGTTCACGAACCCTTCCATGGGGGTGGCGTCTACTTTTTCAATAGCTGCGGCCGTAATGGCTACGCCGAAGGCGATATAGGTCTGACGGGCAGCCCAGTTGAACTGTTGTTCCTGGGGTAGGGTCGTTAACATGCTTTTGAGCTTGTCTGTATATGCTGTCAAGGCATCCGCGGGAAGGTTACGTTCGCGGACGATCTGATCGTACACATAATCGATCTTTTCCGATGTGACGGAATCCCAGGCAGCAAAAACCAGCAGATGGGATGCCTCGGTGATCTGGGGCTGGTTAAAGGCGACCGCCTGGATCTTTTCCAGCAGGGCTCTGTCGGTGACCTGGATAATGCTGAAGGGTTGAATGCCGCTGCCGGTCGGTGCCAGCCGGGCAGCTTCGAGAATAATATCTACTTTTTCCTGCGGGACCTTTTCGCCGGTCATCCGCTTCGTGGCATATCGCCAGTTTAATGATTCTAAAATGTTCATGATCAAATATTTAAAATGTTTATCGTCAATTAAATAAGATTGGCGCTACGGATACTATGGCAATTATAAAATGTAACGGTGTTATCTGGCGGGTCAAAAAAAATGACCTAATCTGGTCTTGCGCTTTCGGCGGCTTCGATGCCCCGGATGAAGCTGCACAGCACATCATCCAGCACCTGGATGGGTAAATCCTTGTGGCCTTCTTCCGCATTCACCCGGTCGGGCGCTACCATATTGATCGATACCAGCCCATGAAGCATCGACCAAAAAGACTGATATTTCAGCCAGGGGTTGAAGGTTGGGGTTTTCCCCGGGGCTGCCATGGCTACAATACTGCTCATGATCACCTGGCTGAAATCACCCAATGCGGGAATTTTGTCTTTTGAATCACAACTCGGTATCCCCAGCCCGAACATCAGCTGATAGTATTCTTCATTGGCGAAGGCGAAGTTCCAGTAGGCCTTGCCCATCGCGCGGATCTGGTCGGCCGGTTGGGTTGTCTTTGATTTAGCGGTCGTCAGCGCATCTACCAGTAATTGAAATCCTTTTTTATTGAATTCCAATAAGATAGCCTCTTTATTTTCAAAATGACTATAGATGACGGGGACGCTATACTCGATCGCATCGGCGACTTTCCGGATGGAGAAAGATGACCACCCCTCGGTGACCACTATCTCCCAGGCCGTGTCCAGGATACTGGTCCTGACTTCTTCTTTTTGCCTTAATTTGCGATCTGTTATTCCCATTACTACTTCCGTTACTTTTCGTAACGGTGTTAGCAAAACTACGACCTTTTTTTATTCTACCAAAAAAAAGCTCAAAATTTCTTGGAACTTACTCTATCCGCTTATAATTATCCCCCTCATTCTGGTCGATCAACGTCCCCAGCGGATCGACAGCTACCGCTTTGGGCTCTCCTGTCACCATAATCGTCATCGTATGCTCACCCTGCGTCAGCCAATACTTCTTTCGGTGCAGGAACCGCTTCACCGTCCGCCCGCTCGAATCCTTCGCATCTGCTCCCAGCACGCCGATCTCTATATAATCTTTCATCCCGGTCGCCGCCGCGTAATCCCCATTGTCATCCCGGTAACTCTTGTCGATATTCACCCGGATCGTCACGGCATATTCATTCGCACGCCCCGTTTTGACTGCCGAAACCCCGACAATCTTATTATCATAAAATGTCACTTTCTTCCAGGTATCATCCAGGTAATACTGCAATGAATCCGGTACATGCCGCCGCAACACATCATACAAATCATTAGCACCCGCATAAGGCCCCCGCGCACGAAATGCATATTTATCCCTGAATTCCCGCAGCGCTTTGTCGATGCTATCCTCCCCGATCAAATCCCGCAGCCCATATAACACTACCCCCGCTTTTGGGCTCCACTCGAACCAAAAGTTGGCCGTCAGCACCGGATGCTCCCGCTCCGTCAGTCGCCGCCGGATAATGATGTATGGCCAGAGCTGATCCAGCAGGTAACGCCGCATATTCTCCACGCCATATTTCTTTTCGTTCATCACCAGTGCATCGTAAGCGGCAAGGCCTTCCGACAATACCAGCGACCCCACCGTATTGTTAGGCGCTACCTGGTACCGCCACCATTGCTGCGCCAGCGCCCGCGTCACTTCGAAATGCAGGTAATCATATTGGTTCGGATCGGTAAAATGGGCATTCCACCCGTTCATCTCGCTATAGAGATTCATCGCCGTTGTAGAAGCCTCCCGCGGGCCGTAATTCGATATCTCTGCCTGCCGGATACTGCGATAGGGATAGCTGCCATAAGCCTGGGAATAATAGACAAGCCCATCCTTATAAGCCTTGATAAACCTGTCCAGATTAGTACCCTGTGCAGGATTATAATAGGTCTCTATGGCTACGGGATGATCCAATAGCACACTATCCCGCTTTTCCATATATCGGGCCGCCACCACCACGAACGGCGGATACATCCCCGGCCGGTCCGCCCCATAATGAAAATAATGGCGCCCGTTCGACGTCCACTGTCCCACCAGATCGCCGTGACTGACTGCCGTCTGATCCCCTGGTACGCTGACCGTCACCTCCATGCGATGCAGATTCGCCCCAGCCCCCGCCTTCAAAGTATTGATACCCACCGGATCATTCTGCGCAATCTCTTCCTCTGTCTTCGGCGGCAACCCCGCTTTTCTGCGGACATAAGGACTACCGACCTCATCATCGTCGTCATAGCCAAGCCCCGGCAGCCCGCCGGTAAACAGGGTGCCATTGTTTAGCAGGTTGGGCGCATACAGCTGATTCATAAATCCCTTCTGAAGCCTGACGGTCCGTACCTCCAGCACCGCCGAATCACCCGGCGTCAGCGGCTTCCGGAAGGTATAGAGTCGGAAATCCGCCGTATCGGCCGCTGGCCCGAACAAGCTGAACTTCCCCCGGCGATACATCAACGGATAAGAAACGGGAACGGGCTGTCCCCCGGTCGATATCGTATAATCGGTCAGTCCATCCGCATCCAGCAGCATTTGCGAGATCGGTTTATCCGTTCGGTTCTCTATCGTTACCTGTGCATCCACGACTGCCCGCTTCTCCTCCGGATAGAGATCAATCGATTCCACAATGTTCGTGACACTCGGTAACGGTAGCTGCTGATATTTTTTCAATGCTTTCTCATAAATGATGGCCCGATCCTGCTGCTCGTCCTTTGTCAACCACTCATTCAGATAGCTGACATTGTAATAGATATATCCGCCTACAGCAAAAAAGAGCAGCAGCAACACCGCCGCGAAACCTTTTGTCGCTCCACTAAGCCGCTCTGCGATCAATTGCCAGCATTCCTTCAACGAATGACTTACCCCCCGGTGATACCATAATGCCGCGATGACAATCAGCAAACAGGCCCCCAGCATCCAGTACAGATCGAACCAGGTGATCGGCATGACCATATGTCCCATCCCGTCCATATCCGTGATCCCCGAGTTGGGCGTGTAGGAATACAACAACAAATGGTAATTGAAGGTCCCGGTGGAGTCCAGGAAGAACATCCCGATCCACAATGGCGCCGCAATCGCATAGCCGGCAAACTTGTTGTTAAAGACCACCTGGATCACGTAGCAAAGTGCCGCAGCCTCCAGGAATTTTGGTAGCAGGACGATAAACAAATACGTCAGCCAGGCATTCCAGTTCAGCTGTGTATATCCTTTTGCCAGTTGCACCACGACACCCACCACCACCGGCAGAAGGGACAATCCTATACTGAGCACCAGCAGTGAGATAAGCTTTGACCCGTTCAGCACCCAGTTGGGCGGTGGCAGCGAGTCATTGATATAGGCATACCGCGTCAGCCGGTCCCGCTGCAGCGTTTCACCGGTATAGAAAAGAATGATAAAAAAGATAAAGAAAGGGAAGGCATCGCTGAAGATCGACAGCAGCAGCACTGTCCGCGGATAATCGGGTACACCTTCATTGAATTGACCCATCCAGAAGACAAACCCCAAAAAAAGACTTCCCACCCCGACGATCACCCAGAAATAATTGTCCCGGATGATGTTCATCAACTCCAGCCGGACCAGGCTGCCGAGCACCCGCCGGTTGTATACGCCCGTAAAGCTTAACGCCGGCGTTTTCAGTTCCGCGCGCGACCGTTCACTGGTCTCATCCGCTGCCGCTTTATCCCGCCTGCCAGCAAAGAAGGTCTCGAAGTTGAACCGGAGATAAGTGATGACCAGGACCAGGAGCCCGATCCCGGGCCAGAGCAGCCGGTTGATCGCCAGCGGCCCCGAGATCGCGATCAGGCTGTTGTTTTGTTGCAGATAATTGGAATTCATCATCTGGCTGCGTACCCCGTTCAACGCAAACGGATCTGCCACCCCGATCACCATGGCATTATTGGAGTAGTGGTCGAGGAAGAACAGCGCCATGAAGTAGAACAGGAACAGCAGCAAGCCCCCGAAATAGATCACTTTTACATTCCGTAACACCGCCACCAGCCCGTAGAACAGCATGGAAGTGAACAAAATATTAGGCAACGCCAGCAGGAGGAACGGATACAAATAGTACATCGGCTTGTTCGGTCCATATTGTACGGCAACCGTTTTTCCGATCGCCGGACCAAGATGCGAACCCAGCCAGATGCCCAGCGGAATAGCCAGCGCGATCCCTATCATAAAGACAAACGATCCTGCAAACCGCCCCCAGAAATACCCTGCCCTGGTAATAGGGTAGGTGAGATAATAATCCTTGGTCTGGTATTCGATGTCCCTGAACACCGCTGTCCCCATGACGGACGAGCTGACCAGGGTCATCAACATGGTCAGGGCGCAGCACCAAAAACTGATCAGGAATGGAGAATTGATATGTTCCTTTTCCAGTACCGGTAATGACCCCGTGGAAAAGGCAAAGAGCGTAAAAATTAATATCCCTGCAAAATAAAGGTAAACGGCCGGCCTGCGGAGCCGGCTCTGGATCTCGAACCGGAAAATTTCGCCAAACATAAGGAATGATTTAAAATGGGACTACAGTGTATTCACATCTACCCGCGTCGCAATATTGCTGAAATAAACATCCTCCAGGTTGGGCTCTGCGGGCACAAACCCATCCTGCGGCTCTGCACCCCCCGACAATACCCGGATATGCAGCTTGCCCCCCTTCAGCTGTGTCGAGATCACCTGGTAAATATTTCGATAATAGCTGATATCCGCCTGGTCGATCGCTTTCGAATAGATCATTCCATCCAGTTCGTTCACCGCCTTTTCCGGATCGCCCGCATACAGCACCTCGCCCTTGCAAATGATCGCAAAGCTGGAACACAGCGTACTGACATCCTCCACGATATGCGTGGACAGGATCACGATCGTGTTCTGTCCCAATTGGCTCAGCAGGTTATAGAAGCGGTTCCTTTCTGCCGGATCGAGACCCGCCGTGGGTTCATCCACGATGATCAGCTTTGGATTGCCAATCAACGCTTGCGCAATGCCAAACCGCTGTTTCATTCCGCCTGAATAGGTGCCCAAATGCTTACCTCTGTCCTTGTACAGATTCACCTTTTCCAGCAGCGCCTGCACGGCATCCCGCCGTTCGCCGGCCTGTCCGACCCCCTTCAGCCGTGCTATATGATCCAGCATCCGCTGTGCCGTGATCTTCGGATAGACCCCAAACTCCTGCGGCAGATAGCCGAGCAGTTGTCTGACCCGGGTCTTTTCTTTCAGGACGTCCAGCCCATCCAGCCGAATGCTGCCGCTGTCAGCCTCCTGCAACGTCGCGATGGTCCGCATCAGCGAGCTTTTGCCCGCGCCGTTGGGCCCCAGGAGGCCGAACATCCCGTTGCCAAACGTCAGATTAACGTCATAGAGTGCCCGCACTCCATTGCTGTAGGTCTTGGACAGACCCTCGATGGATAATAGCATAGGTGATATTTTTTAATGCTTAGTGATCTATAGTCGCAAACCGGATCTTTTTTGAATTTTTCCCCCGGATACGGAGATTAGTGTTGCTGTCCACGAGGTAAACGGCGCTGTCGATGGAGGAAAAACGGTCTTCCGCATCGCTGCGATCGTCGAGCCGGAGATCGAGGTGTGCGATATGGGATTGTTTGTTAAAGATGATATTGCTGTTGATCGCGCTGACGCGAAGGCTGTCAAAGTGTTCAATGGCATAGATTGTATCGGCCAGGGGGCGGTAGGCGCCGACCCAAAGCTGGCTGCTCTCGAGCAGAAAGGAGGCGCTTACTTCCTTGCGATCTTCTTCGTTGGACAGGCTGGCGAAGCCGTTGCGGATATGGATGTACGCCTGCCGGGGAAAATAGATGTGCACCTGGGGGTAATCCTGGTAGCTGTACCAGTTATCATGGGGGTCCCTGGCCTTCCTGTCCCGGGAAAAAAGGATAAGGGAGTCGCCTTGCTGCCGGTACTCGAATGCTCCCTCGGCGTTCCGCGGCAGATCGAATTCGAGGTGATCCGAGGGATAGAGCGTCGCCCGCATGGGCCCATCGAGCACAATCGAGTGAATACCCGCAAGCGTATGGGAGGCATAGTCCTGCGCGTTGATCGCTTTGGCGTCCAGGATATCGCCGGCCCGGTATTTTGCATAGTGCAGCAGGTTCGTGCCAACAAAGGCGGTCAGGGCGAATGACGCAGAATATAACAGTATTTTATCGCTGGTTTTCATGTTGATCAATTAGCGATTGAAATTTTGTTTTTTATACTTTTCAAATGGCTTGTTCAGGTCTTCGGGGTTCATCCCCAGCAGCCACATGCTGCGGAATACCTGTGGGAGGTCCCTGTCCATAAAGGTCTCCAGCCGGTATTGGGTGGCATGGTTCACTGCCTGCGGGCCTACGAAGAACCCGATGCCCCGCTGGTTGAAGATGATTTCCTTTTGCTGCAGGAATTCAAAGGTCCGCATGACGGTATTAGGGTTGACTTCCAGCTGGACGGCGAGTTCCCGCACCGATGGAATGCGTTCTTCCGGCGGCCATTCCTTCAATAGGATTTTTTCGCAGACGAAATCCGCGATCTGAAGATAGATGGCTTGTGATTGACTGAATTCCATCTTATACCTCTTTTTCCTTAATTCTAAAATAAGTAGCTGTCCAACACACTATCGGGATGCCGTATATCAGCATGGCTCCCAGCACGGCCCCCAGGGTTGGCGACAGTCTGACGCCACGGGCGCGCAGCGTATCCCAATCGACAATCCAATCGTAAAAATTCTGCCGGTGCCATCCGTGCGGCAGGGTCGGATCTATGATCCGTTGCTGCAGGATCATGAAGCAACCAAGCGCGATCATTACCGCCACGCCTGTCTTCACAAACGCATAGCGGTCGAAATAGATCGACCCCAGCGCGAAGGCGCTCTGGAGGGCGAAATAAAACAGCACGAATAGATGGTCCCACCCCTCTGAATGGTCATTGAGGCCGCCTTTGCCCACATTGAAGATCTGAACCGAATCGATGCGCGGGCCGCCTGGCCAGGTCCGGCGGCCATTTTCGATGAGGCCATTTGCGATGCGGACCATGGGGATGTCCACAAGATAGAAGACCAGGTTGTAGACGACAAAAAAGGCAATGGCGGAATACAGCAGCCCGCACAGCAACTTCTCCAAGGCCGAGGCCGGGGTAGCCAGCCAGGCAATGCCCTGCGCCTTCGTACCTGATTCGGCAAAGGTCATGCTGGCATACAGACAGCCTACGGCATACAGGCCTGCATAATACGTCATTCCCTGAAAGCCTTTGTCGAGCGGCTGGAAGGTATTCATGGCAAGAATAAAGGACTCCCATACGAGAAGCAGACCCGCCATGGCCGGCAATGCCAGGAGGTAACGTTTACGATTGACCATCCAATGAAACAGCAGGAGTTTGGTCCACCGGTTAAAGGAAAATGTTTGGTTTATGCCCGAATGATGGTTCATCCTTTTGATTTTATGACTGTCATTTGAACAATAGGTTGAGTTGCTCGCCCCGGAGCATCACGGCCTTGTAAAGCATCTCGAGGTCCGGGGCGTTTTCTTCACCGGTACTGTTTGGCAGGATCAACGCGTTCCCGCGAAAGGAAGACTCGCTATAGATGGCTGCGGCAGCCTCCTTTGGGTCATAAGAAAGCCGGAAAAGCAGCGTGCGGGAAATGGCATCGATGGTCTGATCGAAGAGTATCCTGCCTTCGTCGATGATAGTCACCCGGTCGATGAGATTTTCCAGGTCCTTCACCTGGTGAGTGCTGATGACGATACAGTTATTGGCATCTACTGCGCCGGCCATGACTTTGCGGAACTGGCTTTTGCTGACGATATCCAGGCCGTTCGTAGGCTCGTCCATCAACAGGAGGTCGGCATTGGTAGCCAGGGCGAAGCAGATCAGCACCTTTTTTTGCTGGCCATAGCTCATCTCGTCGAGCCTGCCGTCCAGCGGTAGCGAAAATCCGGCGGCTAATTTGTTGAATTGTTCCTGGCTAAAGCGTGGGTAGAAGGCCGCCTGCACCCGGACCCAGCGCCGCACCGGCAGGGGTGGCAGGAAGAGTTCCTCCGGGAGGAGAAAAATACGCTGCAGGAAGTCGGGCTGTCTTTTGCCCGGGGTATAGCCCAGGACGTCTATATCCCCCTGCCGGGGAAACAGAAAGCCGCCGATGCTGCGCAGCAGTGTGGATTTGCCCGTTCCGTTGCGGCCAAGTAGACCATAGATATGGCCAGGGGTCAAATCCAGGCTAAGACCGGAAAATACCATCCGGCGACGATAGGCGAAATGCAGATCCCTGATTGTAACCATCAGCGATTATGATTTAGTGTACTAGTTAAGTAATACACCAAAAATAGACAAATTTTAGATACAGCCAAAAAAAAGACGGCCCATTAGGACCGTCTTTTTACCTATCCACCGGTATCTCTACCGGATCGCGTAGTCATGTGCATGCCCGCTTTTATCCAAATACAAAGACCTGGACGTTCCATTTTCTTTCACTTTCGCCAGATACAAATCCTTTTTCCAGGGTCTTTGTATTTTGGTGAACTCATGTGAAAAGCCTTCGGGATATTTATCCTTCAGCTGATCGATGATCCTGGTTGGAACAGCGCTTTGTGCCACCGGCATCCAGCTATCGATGCGATGTCCGCTCCAACTATAACAGGCAGTCATTTCCGTTGTCCCGCCTTTGCGGAAACTAACATCCCACTTGCCGTTTTTCATTGCCCAAGTTGGGGCGGTAGCATCCTTATATTCGTGATGAAAGGCGGATCTTACCTTGTAGGGTACGTTCGAACCGGAGATAGGCGTACTTGTCGGTGTAGCTGCTGCGCATATCAGCGTTGTAGTAGATAAGACACAAAGTGCCATAATGATCTTCTTCATAATCTTTCAGTTTAAGTGATAAAATCTATTCAAGATCACTATCACCTATTCAAGAACCCTGCCACGTGCCCGGCGCAAGTCCTATAGCTGCAGAGGTAATTTTTCTACAGAGCGAGCCACAGGCTCGCTGGCCGAAGGCCAATCATTAGCCCTTTTGCGCCGAGGGCTAAATTTCTGATAGCCCGAAGGCGCAAACTAATTTCATGCGTTAATGTTTAGAACTTGTTAAATTCCTTATATTCATAGTCCATATGACGCCTACAATACCTGCCACGCCTTCACAACGACTTTATTCTCTCGATGCCCTGCGGGGATTCGATATGTTCTGGATCATGGGAGGAGAAGAGATCTTTCATGTCCTGGCCAAGAACACCGGCAGTCCTTTCTGGACGGCTATTTCCGATCAGTTCGAGCACCCGGCCTGGAATGGGTTTCATTTCTATGATCTTATCTTTCCCCTCTTTCTGTTCATTGCCGGGGTGGCCACACCTTATTCTGTCGGAAGAGAGCGGGAAAAAGGAACGCCCCGCGAAAAGTTGTTGTTGCGCGTCATCCGGCGGGGGCTTATCCTGGTACTGCTGGGGATCATGTATAACAATGGCCTGAAGATCCATCCGCTGTCCGAGATCCGGTTTTGCAGCGTGCTGGGCCGTATCGGGTTGGCTTATATGTTCGCCAATATCATTTATCTGTATACGAAGCAACGGGGGCAGATCATCTGGTTCGTCTCTTTGTTGATTGGATATTGGTTGTTGCTGTCATTGACTTCCGCACCCGGCCATCCCCGCGGTGACTTGACGATGGAGGGCAATTTTGCCTCCTGGGTCGATCGTACGATCCTGCCGGGGAAGTTATATCTGGGTATTCATGACCCCGAAGGGCTGATGTCCACGATCCCTGCGATCGGCACGGCCTTGCTGGGCATCCTGACGGGGAGTTTTCTGAAGAACAGTCTTTTTTCGCCTTCGGCCAAGGCGGCACGAATGGCGGTCGCCGGGGTGATTTCACTGCTGCTGGCGCTGGCCTGGAATACCATCTTCCCGATCAATAAGAATCTCTGGACCAGTTCGTTCGTGCTGAATGTCGGTGGGATCAGTCTGTTGCTGCTGGCCCTGTTCTATTATATCATCGATGTGCTGGGGCATAAGAAATGGGCCTTCTTCTTTTCCGTTATCGGCATGAATTCCATCCTGATCTACCTGTCGCCGCATTTTGTCAACTGGAAGTACATGACGGACGGATTCTTTTACTGGGTAGGGCAATTGATTGCAGCCCCATGGAATGCATTCGCGATGGTCTTTTGTTTTCTGGCTGTGAAGTGGGCCTTTCTGTATGTTTGCTACCGAAAGAAGATCTTTTTAAGAGTATAGGTCTACCTCCTGGCAACCATTTCTCCCATCAGCGTGTCGCTGAAGGAGCACATTTTGCCCAGCAGTTCGGACAACTCTTCCCCTTTCTCCGTCAGCGAATATTCTACTTTGGGGGGGATCTCGTCGAAATCCAACCGATTGATCAGGCTGTATTTTTCCAGTAACTTCAGCCGGTCCGAGAGGATGGTATCGCTGATGTACTTAAGATCGTCCTTGATCAGTTTAAAACGGTTATTGCCTTCCTCTATACAGAACAGGACATCGCTGAACCATCTTTTGCTGACGAGGTCCAGCAATTCATTCAGGCTGCATTTTTCTTCCAGGAAGGACTGGTTGCGGTAGTTCGTTGAACTTGTTTTTCTCTCTGTCATAATCGAAAGGTTTTTAAGGAACATTAGGAATAGGCCGGCAGGAATTAAGTTGCAAATTTAATTTTTTAGCGCCTGACTGATCATCCAATGAAAATGTTAAATGACCGGTCATACTAATTAACGCCTTAGTAAGTATTGCCGGTTGCCCGTATTTTAACCAAAACCCCACCGATTTTAACAGCCATTGCGGCGCAGAAATTGCATATTTATCTTTTAAACAGCGCCTTCATGAAAAAGTCAACTTCCCGCCGAAAAGCTGCCGGTCCTGCCGCTGCAAAAGAACAACAGAAAGATGCCCGGCCGGAGCGCTATAATCGTGCGCGCCCTGCCAGGAGTAATAGCCCGGAACCCCAGGTCCCCGGAAATAGTACAATCCACAACGGTTCGGGCGATGCATTCGGCGCCACGGAAGAAGTCCGTGATGACGAGGACAGTGATGAAGACAATGACGATTTTGCCAGGGAAAATGATTGATAGCCCGCGCTTTCGCCGGTGCGGGCAGGTAGATGTGTCCTTCAAAACTCCAGCCGCCGGCCTTGTTCGGGAAAAACCAGTTGTAGCTGCAAGGGATTATTAGCCGTTAATTCCTGTCGGATCGTGGCCTCCTGATCGCCGTGATCGCTGCCGGGCTTCATGTGCGTGATCACGACCGGCAGACCTTTCAGTGATCCCGGTCCTGCCAGCCGTTCGAGGTCCTTCATTTCTTCCATCAGCCAGTGGGGCGTTAAATGACCGAAAAGTGACTTGTCGGATTGTTCTGAAGGAAAGGATACTTCGATAAAGATAGCTTTCAATTTGCCTGCCCGCACCAGCGGGGCCGCCGCTTGCCACAGCAGGTGCAGTTTGTCGGAATGCTCGAGGGAGTCTGCGCCGGTATCTCCCAGGTATAAGAGGCAGGCCTCGCCGCTTTTGACCAGGAAAGCCGTGCTCTGATAAGGCGCTCCATGGCTCAGGGGGTAGGCCGTTACGGACAGCGGGGTTTTTTCGATGGCCATTTCATTTCCCGGGACCATCGGGACATAATGGTATTTCTTTAGCTGGGGTTTCTCGCCTTCATCACCGAAATTGGCCCAGCTTTTCCAACTGAAATATTTGTCCTGCAGCACATCGAGGCAGAATGGCAATCCATAAATATCCTTGGTGCTGTCATCCGGGGAGTTGAGGATCAATCCCGCCACATGGTCGAGGTGAGGGTGGGAGATAAAATAAGCGGTAATGTATTGTCGCAGCACCATGCTGCCCGGCCCCGGCAGGGCGCCACGTTCGATAGCTTTCCGGATACCCGAGTACAGCGTGCCTGCATCCAGCGCAATATAATGAGTAGTGCCGGTCCGTGCGACCAGGTAGGAAGACAGATTGCTTTCATCCAATCCCCCTTTGACGCCCAGCGGGATGACCGTGAAGGAGGGGGGCTGGCTATGGAGCTGACCGGCCAGAAAAAGACAACAAAAGATCGCCCTGTATCTATTCATGAAATAAATATAGGGATTTTGAGGATGTCCTCCCGGCGTTGCGCGTCCGGCAGCGCTGGTGAATTATATGCTAATTAACTCATTTTGTTACTGAAATATGCCGGTATTTGTTATCTTACCGCGGGTAGGAATCTAATCCTATCCGATAAGATCCAATGCCAGGTATTAAAGCCACACAAAAACTTCTCTATTATTGCCTTTACAGCCTGCTGTACACATTATCTCTATTGCCTTTTCCGCTACTGTATGCGTTGTCAGACCTCGTCTGCTTTATATTGTTCCGGGTCTTCGGATACCGGAAGGGTGTGGTGCTGACCAATCTGCGAAAGGCCTTTCCCGAAAAGTCACCGGCAGACATCGACCGCCTGGCCCGGGATTTTTACAGCTATCTGTGCGATCTTTTCCTGGAAATGTTCAAGACCCTGAGCATTTCGAAGGAATCCATGCTGCGTCATTGCCAGATGGCCCCTGAGGCGGTGCAATTGTTCAGGGAACTGGGCGAAGAGGGCAAAAGCCTGATCCTGGTCTGCGGGCATTATGGCAACTGGGAGTGGGCCGGCAATACGTTCAGCCTGCTTTGCCCGCAACGTCTTTCGGTCATTTATCATCCGCTGTCCAGTCCTGCCTTCGATCACCTGATGTACAAGATGCGGACCCGGTTCGGCACCGGCCTCATCGAAATGAATGCCACGTACAAAATGATGGTCAGGCAAAAAGGGACGTTAACGGCCACCGGTTTTATCGCTGATCAGACGCCCTTTCCCGAGCGGGCTTATTGGACACAGTTTCTCCAACAGGATACGCCGGTATTCATGGGTCCGGAGACGATCGCCAGGAAATTGAACTATCCGATTATCTATACTTCGGTGCAGCGGCTGAAAAGAGGATATTACCGGATCGATGCGGAGCGGCTGGTTGAGCGGCCCATCACGACGGCCGACGGCGAGATATCGGAGCTGCACACGCGGAGACTGGAACGGGATATCCTTGCCCATCCGGAGATATGGCTTTGGTCGCACAAGCGTTGGAAATATACCCGGCCCGCGCAGCCCCTCCTTCAACAACCCATCACCGCATAAACCCTACTCAACTCATGTTAACCGGAAAAGAGCTCATCCTGTCAACGAAAGAATATGCCAGCGAAAATGTTCGCGCCTCCTGGGCACACACCCTGTCCACCATGGGACTATTGCTGCTGGCGCTGGGCGGCACGCTCTATATGCCCTCGCTGGCCGGGAAGATCGGCTGCAGCGTATTTGCCGGATTGATTGTGATCAGGTCGTTTATCATCTATCACGACTACCAGCACCATACCATCCTGCACAACAGCAGGGCCGCAAGAGTCCTGATGACGATTTTCGGCTGGTATATCCTGGCTCCGGCCAGCATCTGGAAACGGTCTCATGATTATCATCACCAGCACAATTCCAAATTATTCAGCGCCGATATCGGATCTTATCCCATCGTTACAAAAACCAGGTTTCAATCCATGGGGTGGAAGGAAAGGATGGGCTATCTGGCGATCCGCCATCCGGTCACCATCCTCTTTGGCTATATCACCATGTTCATCTGGGGCATGTGCCTGAGGTCCTTCATCAGCAGTCCTCAACGGCACCTGGATTCTCTGTTTGCGCTGCTGTTACATGCGGCAGGTTCGGTCTTCATCTGGCTGGTCTTTGGATTCCAGGGATGGCTGCTTTGTATCTTTATCCCTTTCTTCATTGGGCAGGCCCTGGGGGCTTACCTGTTTTATGCCCAGCACAATTTTCCCGGCGTGGTTTTTAAGGATCGTTGCGGCTGGACCTATGAAGGCGCTGCCATGGAATCCTCCAGCTATATGCGGATGAGCCCGTTCATGCAATGGTGCACGGGCAATATCGGCTATCACCATATCCATCACCTGAATTGCAGGATACCTTTTTATAAACTGCCCGTGGCTATGAGCGGTATCCGGGAATTGCAGCAGGCAAAGATCACCTCTCTTAAGCCGAAGGATATATGGGCCTGTCTGCGGCTGAAGGTCTGGGACCCGGAACAGCAGAAAATGATCGGCTACAGAGAGATATTCTGACTATTCTACCTTCAGGCTCCTGGCCGGATTCACCAGCGCAACGCTGATAGCATGATAGCCGATCGTTATCCAGGCAATGAGTACAGACGCTGCCATCGATAAAAAGAAGATGCCGCCGCTGAGGGGCACCCGATAGGCGAAATGTTGCAACCAATTTCTCATAAAAAGATATGCACAGGGACCGGCTATGGCAAACGCGATGATGATCAGCAGCGTAAATTCTTTGGAAAACAGGTAGATGATATTTCCCATCGATGCTCCCAGCACTTTCCGGATGCTCATTTCCTTTATCCTGCGGAGGGCCATAAACGACACCAGTGCGAATAATCCCAGGCAGGAAACGAGAATGGCTATGATGGTGAACAGCTGGTATAACGAGGCGAGATGCGTCTCCTGGCGGTAAAACCGGGCGATATTGTCATCCAGGAAGGTATAATCGAAGACATGATTGGGAAAAGTGGCCTGCCAAAGATCGCGGATCCTGGGAAGGGTATTGACGAGATCGGCGGTTCTGATCTTTATATCCATCTGCTGATACAACCTGTTCAGGTGGACGATCCCCATGGGATTGACCGTGTCCCGAAGGGATCGGTTCTTAAAGTCTTTCCTGAATATCATCAGGCAAATCGCTATTCCGATGGCCAATCCAAATATATTGACCAGGCTATAGGCCTTTTGGAGCATAAAAATCCGTCGGCTTATTTTAAAAAGCTGTGTAAGCATCCTCTTTGATTTGTAGGAATGATCAGATAGAAGTGGGGGCGTCCGGATTTATATTGACTTCGCAATGGCTGCCGCTGCCCTGCGGCGTATAGTACTGTGAATAGATAAAGCGGGATTTCGGGTAGATGACATATTTTGTCTTGAATGTCAAAAAGATGTCATCAGGTGCCCTGATTCCATTGACGACGAGTCCTTCAGCGGTCAGGGTGAAGGAAAACCGGTTGACATTATCGATCAGGCCGTTTTCGATCAGGTCAGGGACAATGCGCTCGATATAAGGGTCGGGATGTTTCCAGTAGACAAGCGGGTTATCGCGGGTCGGCGCATGGTAGGCCCGTTCATTTATTCCAAAACCGTTGGACCCTGCGGGGTTTACCGGCGCGACGGGTGCAACAGGCGTTATCGGTGGCACCGGGGTGACCACGGCTTTAGGAGTTGCCAATGTCGCGGGCACAGCAGATACCCTCGGTGTTGCGGGCGCAACGGGCGCTGTCGGTGCAACAGATACTATCGGTGCGGGTGGTACCGGTGCTACCGGCGCCTTGGGTATTTTTTTCCGTTCAGCTTCTATTCCGGCCAATACACCTGAATAGCGGCTATATTCTTCCCTGGGTATCTGTTGGTCATTCAACATGAATTCAACCACTTCATCGTTCTTCCTTATGACCTCATAGCGGTTGCCTTCCTGGTCGATGGCTATCACGTGGGATTTTACCCGGCCGTCACTGGAACTAGTATGGCTCGAAAATGACCTGAAGCTTATTTTTTTCTCTGTGTCGCTGTCTTGTTTACTCTGCGGCAGGGTATCGGTCTTTGCTACGGCCGTGGTTGTCCGCGGGGCAATCTTCGTTGTCCGCCCCTCTTTCCCTTTCATACTGATCAGGCTCACCGACACGAGCGCCATCAGTCCGACTGATAAAATTGCTTTTTCCATTATCTGTAATTTTTTATTTTCCTGGTTCAGCATTCGCTTAATACGCCACAGCAAATCGGTGTTGCCTCCACTCAATTGCATGGCATAGGATCGTCCGCCGGCCGCCTGTCCATTAACGGCCCATTGCGTAAAAGCCACCAACGCCTCGAAATAGCTGTTCCTGTCGGGTGTGCCGGCCAGGACGATGTCATCACAGCAGGCCTCACGTTCGCGGCGGATGAGGGAGGCCAGCCACCGCATGCCGGGGTTGAAAAAGAAGATGGCTTCCGTCAAAAGCAACAGGAGATTGACCACGAAATCACCCCGGCGGATATGCGCCAGCTCGTGCAGCAGGATCGTCTCGACCTGGTCAGGCGGAAGTTGGGACAGCATGCCCAGGGGGACGAGGATAGAAGGCTTCAAAAACCCAAATGCCGATGGCGCCTTGACCCACTGCGATTGCAGCAACGTGACTGTTCTTCCGATACCCAGCCGGCGGGTCAGGACCAGCAGCCGTTCATTCCAGTCTTCACCGGGTGGAGGAACACTTTGCAGCCGGATCCGGCTGAGCCGGTAGAGGCCACCTGTCAATCGCAATAATTGTATAGAAAGACAAGCCAGCCAGATCAGCGTGATCATTCCGGCGTGAGCGTTGAGGTAGTTGCCGGTCTGTTGCATCACATTCCCGAGTGTTACAGGCCTGGTAAGCATTTCCTGCTGAAGGAATGCCATCGGTCCTTTTGCCGTCTCCGACGTTGCCCGGAGCGGCCCGGCCTTTACAGGACCGGCGGCTTGCCCCATCTCGTAATAAAAAGTAATTCCTGCAGCCAGCAGAAAGAGCAGGCCGTCAACGGCCAGCAGGTTATACCGCAACACTGCCGGCAGCCTGCGGGTGCAGCCGATGATGATCGCGGCCAGGGCTGCGGCCAGGATACCCTGCCACAGGGAGTGGACCAGTGTCCAGCAAATGGCCCGGGCTACGGCGTCAGATAATAGAATATCGATCAAGGGCAGTTTCATGATCAGGAATTATTTTTTTTGGATTTATTCAGCAGCGCACGAATTTCATCCAGCTCTTTCAGTGAGACTTTCTTATTATTCAGAAAATGCAGCATCAGATTGCTGACCGAACCATCGAAGAGCGAATCGACGAACCGGTCGAGCAAAAGGCTTTTGGTCTTGTATTCTTCCGAAGCGGGGCGATAAATATGCTTAACCTGGCTTTCATCCCGGATCAGCAGACCTTTTTCCGCCATGATCTGCATCAACTTTAACGTAGATGCATATTGCACTTCACGTTTGTGTTCATTCAGCCGGTCATTGACAAATCGGACCGTATTGGGACCATGCTGCCACAGCACCTGCAATATTTCCAATTCTGATTTGGTGGGTTCCGAAAGGCCATTATCTTTCTTTTTCGGTTGCTTCATACTCCTAAGGTAGGAAACTTTTCCTACTACCCAAATAAATCTAGGAAATATTTCCTACGTACTGGCTTTCGGCGAGAAGCGCGCGGCATGGATGTTGATTTTCCATCATATATGGCGGAAAAAACTTTGTTTAGGATTGACCGGAGTTTCTTAAATTGATGACGTATCCGCGCCGGTCTTTATTCCTAACCGATTTTTAACGACTTATGCGATTGCTATTCAAGACTACCTGCACTTTTCTCTTTATATGTATTGTATTGTGCCTGAAAATACAGGCCCAACCTGCCGCCCGCGATACCTCCTTTAGCGATTCAGCCTACGGTCTTGCACTGAGACAATATCATGCCTATCTCGATCCTGAACCTAATCTTTACAGGGGGGGCCAATACGCCGAATACAGTTTCCTGTTGAAAGAAGGACATCCCTTTTTCGGCGAAGACCGGTTGCGTAAAGGGACAGTAGTGTATAATGGGATACTGTATGAAAATGTCTCTCTGTTATATGACGAGATATTGGATCAGCCGGTCATGCCCGATCCGTTGAGGGTTTTCAAGATCGCCCTGACCCCTCCACAGGTCGGGAGTTTCACCATTGAAGACCATTCCTTCGTCCGGCTCAGCGACAGCCTCAATCGCTCGCAGCCGGCCAACGGCTTCTACGAGCAGTTGTATAAGGGACATATCAGCCTGCTGAAAAGGGAAAGAAAGACGATGCAGGAAGATGTTTCGAACCCGGCGGAGGGAGTACGACGATTCATAGAGGTCCATGTCTCCTATTATCTTAAGCGAGGGAATGAATATTATCCCGTCAACAACAAAGGCTCGCTGCTGTATGCCCTGAAGGATAAGAGCAGGGAAGCCAGGAAATTTATGCGGCAGAACCATCTGAATGTCCGGAAGGATAAGGAGAATACCCTTGTGAAAGTGGTGACCTGGTATGATGGATTGAATCCTTGAAAAAAAGTTTTTGATGATATATAAGATCTGTTGCAGGTTACTGGTCGGCGCGGCGCTGCTGCTGCAGTGGGAACACGGCATTACGCAGGACACGCCGGGCCGGGTCACCCTTGATCTCAAGCAGGTGTCCATGGCGCATTTCCTGGAGGAGGTCGAACGGCAGAGCGGTTACCGGTTTTTTTATGACACGGTGGACCTCGACACCACTAAGATCGATATCAATGTGCAGCAGGAGCCTTTCTATAAAGTGCTGGACGAAGTTTTTTCAGGGACGGGTCTCAGTTATTCGATCGACCGGCACCATGAAGTCTTTATCGCTAAGGGGGGACTGGTCGATACCGGCCTGCCGCCCGGTTTTTTCGATGTGACAATACCGGACAAGAGTGCGCAGGCCGCAGGGGATACGGTCAGGGATTACCTGGAAGAAGTAGGTAAGCCTGTGGTCGCGACGCTGGAAAACAAACTCTTCGTGATCGGTGACAAGGCCATGGCCACGCAACCGGGTGTGGCTCATCTGGCGGGTTATGCCCGGGATGCCTCGACGGGAGAGCCTATTGTGGGGGCATCCATCTATATCGATCATCCCAGGAGGATAGGGGTATCCTCGGATCAGTATGGTTATTACTCCATCTCTTTGCCGAAAGGACGGCACATCCTGAATATCCAGAGTATCGGGATGCGCGACACGCGCCGGTTGATCATCGTCTATGGCGATGGCAAAATGAATATCGATCTCTATTCCCAGGTGCTGACGCTGAAAAAGGTGATCGTATCCGCCGAAAAGGCCAGTAATGTCAGGAGTACAAACATGGGCGAGCAGAAGATTGATATCAAAACCATCAAACAGGTGCCCGTCGTCTTCGGCGAGGCGGATGTCCTTCGGGTGGTGATGACGTTGCCCGGCGTGCAGACCGTCGGGGAGTCGAGTACCGGGCTGAATGTACGGGGTGGTTCCACCGATCAGAACCTGGTCCTTTTCAATGATGCAACCGTCTATAATACGGCGCATTTTTTTGGGTTTTTCTCGGCTTTTAACCCGGAAGTGGTCAAGGACGTCGAGCTGTATAAGAGCAGTATTCCGGCGCAATACGGAGGCAGGTTATCATCCGTGCTGGACATCAACAGCCGCGAAGGCAATAAAAAGGATGTCACCGGCTCGGCAGGCATCGGGTTGCTGACCAGCCGGTTGAATATAGAAGGCCCGCTGGTGAAGGACAAGACCTCTTTTATTCTCGGCGGCAGGACGACCTATGCCAACTGGCTCCTGCAAGACCTGCCTGCCCAGTACAGCAACAGCCGGGCTTCATTCTATGATCTCAACCTCAATATCAGCCACGAGATCAATAAAAAGAACAACCTTTATTTTACAGGCTATCTCAGCGAAGACCACTTCAATCTCAACAACGACACCACTTATGCCTACGGCAACAAGAATATCTCACTGAAGTGGAAGCATATTTTCAGCAACAAGCTGAACAGTGTCGTGGCTGCGGGCTATGACCGGTATCAATACAGCATCGGGAGCAATGAAAATCCGGTCAATGCGTATAAGCTGGGGTTCAATATCAACCAGCTGTATTTCAAAACAAATTTCAGCTGGTTCCTCAGCGCCAGCCACACCATCACTTTCGGCGTGAGTACCCTGCGGTATAAACTGCACCCGGGATACTATGTGCCGCAAGGCGGCAAATCCCTGGTCGTACCCGATACTTTACAGGCTGAACAGGCACTGGAAAGCGCCTTATACCTGAGCGACCATTATACCATCACCAATTCTTTGTCACTGGAGGCCGGTATCCGCTGGTCCGTTTATAATGACCTGGGCCCCTCCACAGTGAACAACTATGCGCCGGGACTGCCCATCACGACCGAGGACCAGACCGGCACGACCAGCTATGCGTCCGGTAAGATCATCAAGACCTATGGGGGACCCGAGTACCGGGTTTCCGCCCGGTACATTCTGACGGATAACCTTTCCCTTAAAGCGGGTTACAATACGCAACGTCAGTATATACACATGCTGTCGAACACCACCGCCATGGCGCCGACGGATATCTGGCAGCTCAGCGATCCGAATATCAGGCCGTCGACCGGCGACCAGGTCTCCCTCGGGCTGTACAGGAACTTCAAAGCCAACACGATCGAGACTTCGATAGAGGTGTATTACAAGCGGATGAATGACTTTCTCGATTACAAGAGCGGCGCGGTGCTGGTCATGAACCCGCAGATAGAGACGGCCCTGCTGGAAGACAAGGGAAAAGCCTACGGCGTTGAACTGATGGTCAAAAAGCTGACGGGTAAGCTGAATGGCTGGGTCAGCTATACTTATTCGCGGACCCTGCTGCAGCAGAATAATCCCAATGAGGGCCAACTGATCAACAACGGCAACTGGTTTCCGGCCGACTACGATAAGCCCAACGATGCAACGGTGGTCAGCAACTACCGTTTTACACACCGGTTCAGTATCTCGCTGAACGCTACC
>PMUF01000494.1 GCA_003167015.1 Chitinophagaceae bacterium
TTGACCTCTATAAACAGGATTCCACTTACCTCGACCTCAACCTGACCGTGGGCGCACAATACACGATCTCCGACAATCAGAGCGGCTCTGTGTTCATCCAGGAGGCGTCTTCCAGCCTGCTGAATATCGATACCGCCGAGATCATCGCTTCCCATGCCCTTCCTCCCGAAGCGGACATCAGCAGCTTAAGCCTGGGCGTGACCTATAACTTCAACAACACCAACTATCGCTTTAATCCGCGAAGGGGGAATGAATTCAATGTTCTCGGCTCGGTAGGAGCGAAAACTGTCCATGAAAACTCTACCATCGTACAACTACAGGACCCGAATGACAGCGGTTTCAACTTTGCCTCCCTGTATGATACCGTGAAGCTGCATTCGTATCAATACCTGGCCAAGCTGGCTGCCGCCCATTATTTTCCGATCGGCCGGGCCGCCACCCTCAAGCTGGGTTTTAACGGCGGCGTATACAGCAGCCCCAATACCTACCGCAATGACCTGTTCATGATCGGAGGCTACAAACTATTGCGCGGATTCGATGAACAAAGCATTCTTTGCTCTGAATATGCCGTCGGTACCCTTGAATACCGCTACCTGACCGGGTTGAATTCCTTTTTGTTCGCCTTTACGGATGTGGGATGGGCTGCGAACACTGTACCGGGATATAACCTGAACAGCATGTTTATCGGCACCGGCGTGGGGATGGCATTCGACACAAAGGCCGGGATTTTCAATATGTCTTTTGCGGTAGGAAAGCAAGGCAGCGCCCCTTTCGATTTTCATGACACTAAAATTCACCTGGGATATGTCAGCTTTTTCTAGGGAGTACACTTATTTTTGTAACAGCATGACCAAAATCGTTTTTTGCTTATCCCTGCTAACCTGTCTGTTCATTGGCTACCGGTCCGATGCGCAGACCGATTCGACCCGACCACCTGAGGGGTTGCCTGTACAGCATGATACAGGCGTCGTCGCGCAACCTGTCCTCCGGCATGACAGCGTGGTCCACCATCTTTCACATCGGGACTCACTGCGCCGCGATTCTGTCGCCCGCGTGCACAGGGCTATCCGTGACTCCATCAGGCGCCTGCAGGCAGCCGTTCCAAAGGATTCCGTTGCGACCGCAACTATCGCCCCCGTGATCCCCCGTGATTCCCCCATCCAAACGCACGGGGCTGCCGCTGAGGACGTCGTTGGGCCTGCTTCGCCACGGCCCTCCTCGTCCGTACCCTCCGGGTATATCGGCCGCGCCCTCGCGCGTCCTCTCCCCATACAGGGGCCGCCCGAGATCAGCTTTTGGGAGAAAGTTTTGTCGATGAACGCTTACTTCAATTTTACGGGCCAGCCGGTCATAGAGATCTTTGCCCTTCACCGGCCTAATTCCAAGGATAGTTTCTTTTACCTTCTCGTCGCCATCCTGTTCTATTTTGCGCTGATCCGGATTTTTTTTGAAAAATATTTCAATAACCTGATGACACTGTTCTTCCGGGTATCGCTCCGGCAGCAACAGATTCGCGAACAGGTGCTGCAGACCCCTCTGCCCTCCCTCCTGCTGAATATCCTGTTCGTCATCTCCGCCGGGCTGTATGGCTGCTATCTCCTGCAGTATTCCCAGCTTGGCGCCGGCATCCGATTCTGGGTGCTCTACCTGAACTGCATGCTCCTGCTGGGAACGGTCTATTTCGCCAAATTCCTGGTGCTGAAATTTATCGGCTGGGTATTTTCTATCTCCCGCGCGACCGATATTTACATCTTTATCGTCTTTTTAGTGAATAAAATGCTGGGAATTTTTCTGCTCCCGTTCTTGATTGTAATCACTTTTTCAGGCCCTCAATTGGGAGAGGTCTTTATAACAATTTCATTGGCAATGATTTTTGTATTATGGAGTTATAGGATACTAGCCTCCTACCGTCCGGTTCATAATGAAATAAAACTAACGCCGTTTTATTTTTTTCTGTACCTTTGCGCCTTCGAAATAGCACCCCTGCTATTGATTTACAAGGTGTTATTGACGTATTTGGAAAAAGTGTATTAACTTTGCTAATCCATAGGGGCATCACATGGTTAAAAACGAGGATAAAAAAAAGATTTTAATCACTCAACCCAGACCTGAAACAGACAAGTCGCCGTATTTCGAGTTGGCCAAGAAATACGATGTGGAGCTTGCTTTTCATCCCTTTATTCGTCTCGAGCCCATACCTGCCAAGGATTTCCGCAAACAAAAGATAGATATCGCCCTGTTCACTGCCGTCGTATTCACCAGCCGGAATGCCATCGATCACTTTTTCCGGATCTGTGAAGAAATGAAGATCAGCATTTCCCAGGACACAAAGTATTTCTGCATCACCGAAGCCGTCGCTCTTTATCTTCAGAAATTTATCCTGTATCGTAAACGCAAAGTGTTTTATGGCGCGGACGGGCTGAACAAGAGCATGTTCGACGTGATCAACAAGCATAAGGAGAACGAGAAATTCCTTTATCCCTGTTCGGAGAATCAGCAGGATAACGAGATCATCAACTGGCTGAAGGCAAATAATTGCGGGTTCGCGACGCCCTTTATGTACAGGACGATCAGCAATGACGTGAAAGAGTTCCTCGACCGGAGCGAATATGATATTATCTGCTTTTTTACGCCCAGCGGTGTGAAGAGCCTTTTCGACAATTATCCGAAGTTCAAGCAGAATGGCACCAAGATCGGTGCATTCGGCAGCAATACATCCCGCGCCGTGGAAGAGGCCGGCCTTACACTGGACATCAAAGCTCCCCTGCCTCAGGCTCCCTCCATGGTTTCCGCCCTCGAAAAATACCTTGCAGTCACAGAGAAGAAAAAGTCAGTCTAGCGCGAAATTTGCTACTCTATCTTTCTTTCCGGTAAATGAATGACTCCATGGCTAACCGCCTCCAGGGTGAAACCAGCCCTTATTTATTACAGCATGCGCACAATCCCGTGGACTGGTATCCCTGGGGGGAAGAGGCGTTGCAAAAGGCGCAGCGGGAGAGTAAGCCCATCCTCGTGAGTATCGGCTATGCGGCCTGTCACTGGTGTCATGTGATGGAGCGGGAGAGCTTCGAAGATCCCGATACGGCCCGCTTCATGAACGACCATTTTGTCAACATCAAGATCGACCGGGAGGAAAGGCCCGATCTGGATCATATCTATATGGATGCCGTGCAGGCCATCACTGGCAGCGGCGGCTGGCCGCTGAATGTCTTCCTTACGCCTGAGGGCAGGCCATTCTATGGAGGAACCTATTTTCCTCCCCGCCCGCTCTATAATCGCCCTTCCTGGAAAGAGCTGCTGGCCGGGATCGCCCGGTCCTTCCGGGAGAAGAAGGAAGAGATCGAACAGCAGGCCGGCAACCTTACCCATCATGTCGCCACTGCAGGGATGTTTGGTATCGGGTCGGCTGAAAAGACTTCCGGCGCGACCGGCACCGATCCTTTCAATTCCGGGACACTTCGCCTGATTCGGGATCAGTTGCTGGCGACAGCAGACAAAGAAGAAGGCGGCTTCGGCGGAGCCCCTAAGTTCCCGCAGACCTTCTCCATCCGCTACCTGTTGCACTATTACTATTTCACCCGCGACGCCGAGGCTTTGCAACAGGCCCGGCTTAGCCTGGACAAAATGGTCAGAGGCGGTATTTATGATCAGCTGGGAGGGGGATTCGCCCGCTACTCCACCGACAATGAATGGCTGGCGCCGCATTTCGAAAAAATGTTATATGACAATGCTTTGCTGGTCATTGCACTGTGTGAAGCCTGGCAGCTCACCGGCGATCCCTTGTACCTGGAGGCTATCGAAGGGACGATGGCATTCATTGACAGGGAGTTATCCAATGGACAAGGAGCGTTTTATGCAGCCCTGGATGCAGACAGCGAAGGTATAGAGGGAAAATATTATGTGTGGGACAAGACAGAGATAGAAGAAGTACTGGGACAGGACGCGGCTCTGTTCTGCCACTATTATGGGGTCACCGCCAGGGGTAATTGGGAGGGAAAGAACATTCTTACCCGGCCGGAAATACCTGATCCTGGTCCTGACGAACAGCAACGGCTCGGAGCAGCCCGGCAGCGGCTGCTGGAGCATCGTTCACGGCGCATCCCGCCGGCCCTCGATGACAAGATCCTCCTGGGCTGGAACGCCTTGATGAACATAGCCTGCTCGAAAGCTTATGCCGCTACAGGCAACGAACGCTGGAGGCAATGGGCCATCGACAACATGAATTTTCTCCGGACCCGGATGAAAGGAGCTGGCATTCATTTTTATTATCATTCGTATAAAGGCGCGGCCCGGATCCCTGCCTTCCTCGATGACTACGCCTTTTTGATCGCCGCCTTGCTGGAATTGCAGGAAATCACCGGTGATACTGCCTGGCTGGAAGAGGCGCGGGCCATCCTTGTCCAGGTTATTGCCCATTTTGGGGAAGAGGAGAGCGGCTTTTTTTATTTTACGCACGAGGGGCAAACCGATTTGATTGTCCGGAAAAGAGAGGTCTATGACGGGGCCATTCCCTCCGGGAATTCGATGATGGCTTTCAATATATTATATTTATCTATTATATATGATCAGCCGGGTTGGGGGGAAAGGGCTCGCCGGATGGCTGCCGCTCTTCAGAGACCGGTTACTGCATATCCCGGCTCTTTTGGGATTTGGGCAACCCTGTATCAGGCCATTACGTATACTATTCCGGAGATCGTTCTCACCGCCAGGCAGCCGGACCTTACCCGGAAGGAGTTTCTGAGTCAGTTGATTCCTTACCGGGTTTTCCAATCTACGCAAGAGGCTAATACCCATTTCCCCTTATTGCGTGACAAGCCTTCCGGGGATAGCCCCCAACTCTTCCTATGTGAAAATTATTCGTGTCAACTCCCTGTAAATGAAGTGACTACGTTAATCCGCCTTCTCGAAAATGTGAATAAATTTCAATCGAATTTGTACAATAATCCGGTATAGAATGCGTTTGATTCTATAGCGTCAATCCGTTCACCCTTCGGAAACATAATGTCCGGATGAAAGCTTTGACATTCGAAAAATTAATTTTAAACTTGTAGCGAGATGTTGTCAAAAGATTTATTTTGCCCAATACCCTTTAATATTATGAAAATGAAAAACCTATCCGTTTTAACGGCTTTTTTCGCCATTTTGACAATGGTAAGCTGTAAACTAGGTGGAAAATCCAACAAAGGACAGTTGGATGACGGGCAATTGCACGGCGTAGCTCCTGCAAGTGCCTACAATCTCTCCAAGCCTCCGGGCATGGTTTATATCCCGCCGGGCACGTTCCATATGGGCCCCAGCGATGAGGATGTGAACTACGCTTTCACCACCCGTAATCAGCAGACTTCGATCAGTGGCTTCTGGATGGATGCTACGGAAATCACCAACAACGAGTACCGTCAGTTCACCAACTGGGTGAGGGATTCTATCGCTGCAACTATCATGCAGTATGGTAAGGATGTCGACGGTCGTTTTGCGATTGATTGGAAGAAAGCTGCCACGATTAAGTGGGGTGATAAGGCTACCGTCGAGAAGATCAACCAGATGATCGTGGAACCTGACGATCGGATCTTCGGAAAGAAGGAACTGGATACCAGGAAGTTTAAGTTCCATTCCGAGACCTTTGACCTGGCTGCAGCCGCCCAGGCGGTCAACGCAGGCAAACCCCGCTCCCAGTTCATTAATAAGGTTGACGTGCCTGTTTATCCGGACACCCTTGTGTGGATCCGTGATTTCAGCTATTCTTATAATGAGCCGATGACCAAACGGTATTACTCTCACCCCGCCTTCGGCAACTATCCTGTCGTAGGTGTCAACTGGAAGCAGGCTACCGTGTTTTGCGAATGGCGTACTCAATA
>PMUF01000225.1 GCA_003167015.1 Chitinophagaceae bacterium
AATGTTTTTAAGCTGGCTTCGATTTCGCCGGCCCTCTGCTGTACCGACAGGGTATTGGGGCGGACGGACTTCCAGAATTTCGGGTATTGGCGAAGCAGGCTTACCCACAGCGGCGCGGAATAGTCCCGGACATCCATGAATGCTTTCAGCCCGGGCGTTCCTTTATCAATATACAGGGTTTGGATGAAATGCAGCTGCAAAAGGCTATCTGTTGTGGTTTGTACGCTGTCATAGGCTATCCAGAAATGATCGACGTCTGACGTAAAGACCCGTTGGGTATTCGGGAGGGATTGGGACCTGGCGTTCAGGATAAGAAGGGTATATATCAGGAGCAGGCTGGTCCGGCGTATCATGGCTAGTTGGTTTTGGTAGGTGAAAAGTAGTAAATTAGTTGCAATTTAAAACCAGCTAATATGAGAAAACTGCTTTTATGCCTGCTGCTGTCGGGCTGCTTTCCGGCATTGCTTTTCGCCCAGCGAACCCTCCTCTATTGCGGCAAGCTGATCGATCCTAAGGCCGGACAGGTGCTGACGGAGATGACCATCATTGTGACCGGTACTACCGTCACCGCGGTGCAAAAGGGATATGCCCCTGCCGCTACAGGGGATATGGTGATCGATCTCAAGGACCTGACCGTGATGCCGGGGCTGATCGACTCGCATGTCCACCTGGAAGACCAGTTCAGCGCCAACACCCAGCTCAAGGGATTTACTATGAATGAGGCAGATATTGCCTTTCAATCCACCGTCTATGCGAAGACGACGCTGATGGCCGGTTTCACCACTGTGCGGGACGTCGGCGGTACTGGCGTCAATATCGCCTTGCGCAATGCCATTAATAAAGGCCTCGTGGCCGGACCCCATATGTATACGGCGGGCAAGATCCTTTCTTCGACGGGCGGGCATGGAGATCCCACGCATGGCTACCGGGAAGGGCTGTACGCAGAGCCGTCCTATACCGAGACCGTGTGCGACGGACCGGATGCCTGTATCAAGGCCGTCAGGCAGATGTACAAGGAAGGGGCCGACCTGATCAAGATCACTGCCAGTGGCGGGGTGCTTTCGCTGGAGAAGGATGGTTTGGGTGCGCAATTTTCCGATGAGGAGCTGCATGCCATCGTGCAAACGGCGAAGGATTACGGGATGTCAGTGGCCGCTCACGCCCATGGGGCAGAAGCCATCAAACGTGCGATCCGTGCGGGCGTCACTTCCATCGAGCATGGTACTTTCATGGATGACGAGGCCATCGCGTTGTTCAAAAAATACGGTACCTGGTATGTGCCCACTATCATTGCCGGCAAGTCGGTCGCTGATTCGGCGAAGATCCCCGGTTTTTTCCCGGCGGTTATTGCGGGTAAGGCGCTGGCCGTCGGGCCGATCATCCAGGGGACGTTTGCGAAGGCGTATAAAGCGGGGGTGAAGATTGCTTTCGGCACGGATGCAGGCGTGTATGCGCATGGAAAAAACTGGATGGAATTCGTCTATATGACCGAGGCGGGGATGCCGCCGCTGGAGGCTATTAAGTGCGCTACCGTCAATGCGGCGGAGCTGATTGGGATCAGTGATAAGGCGGGTACGCTGGAACCGGGGAAGTGGGCTGATATCGTGGCGGTGAAGGGTGATCCGGTGCAGGATATACATGCCATGGGGCAGGTGTGGTTCGTGATGAAGGAGGGGAAGGTGTACGTGCGTAGGGTTATCGAGGATGTCAAAATGGAGCGTGTGAAGGAGTAGAGGGCGCGTTGGGCATTAGCCGGTAGCGTTTGAGACCGATAAAGTGATAGTCATCCTCGTCGAAGACGGGGCTTACCAACACATTTCCTTCCAGCTTAAAAGCCGGTGTAAATTTCAGCTCATCGACAAAGCTATAGCTGAAACTGACTTCGCTGCTGTAGACGCTGTCGTCATAAAATGCCGAGTCGCAGCGGATGATCTCCTTGTCAGAGAGGCTATAGAGGGATGCGACTTGCGCTTCGCACAGTGTCCCGCATTTATTGGAGCCGTAGACGAGATAATAAGGCTGACCGTGCAAACGGATATTGATGATCGTATCCGTGGTGACATTGTCACCCTGATCGTCTTCGCCTCCGCCGTAAATGGAGATGGGGAGCGGCTTCCTATCGCCGGCAAAGACGACATTAGAACAATAGGGGGGCGTGGGGGAAGGGTTCTCCAGTAGCCAGGAGAGGATCTGCAATTGGCCGTCGCCGCTGGAGGTGACCGTCAGGCCTGTGGACGTCGTCAGCCGGCGCCAGTCGGCGGGGGTGAGATGGGTCATGCCGGGGCTAGTGATGAGTTTGGAAAAACGGGTATTGTATTTTGACACGGAATCTGCGTATTTGTCTTCGTGGAAGTCCCGGTAGCGGATATCGAAGCGTTCCAATTTTTTATACAGTGAGATGAGTCGGGTGACCAGCGGGGAGGCAGGGGTTGGAGGCATTGCGGTTTGCGGCGGATGGCTCCGGGGCGCCGGGTTGAGCGGCGTATGGCTGTCGGGTTGGGCAAGGGCGGGGAAGGCGGCGAAGCAGGCTAACAGCAATAAAATCAACAGGGGTTTTTGCATAGGATGATATTCTAGTGCTAATTTCAGCAAAATTATCGGATGAAACAATGTTTTGCGGTCATGGGGCTGGTGTTTTTGGGATGGGGTTTGCGGGCGCAGGGGCCGGTGTCGGGGTGTGAGTCGCGACCAGTATTGC
>PMUF01000147.1 GCA_003167015.1 Chitinophagaceae bacterium
CGACCATGCGGAAATATGGCGTATCCAAGCGCAAGCAGATCTGGATGGCGGTACCGCGGTTAGTCCTGGCGCTGCTGATCGGCTTTACTATTGCCCGGCCGCTGGAACTGAAGATATTTGAGAAAGAGATCGACGTGCAGGTGACGGCCAACCGCCATCAGAAAATGCTGTTGAACGACAGTCTCCTGCAGGCGGAGAACCACGGCGTACTGGGGGCGGCACAGCAGGAACGGGACAGGCTGACGGCGCGACAGCTGGCCCTGGAAGACACCTTACACCGCCTGCAGGATGCCTATGTGCAGGAGGCCGATGGTACCGGTGGTTCACAGCGGCGCGGGATCGACAAGCTGACCCGGCTGAAGCAGGAGGCCTACAATACGGCTTTGCTGCAGGCGACACCTGAATTGCAGCAACTGCAACAGCAGATCGGCTACCAGGACAGCCTGATCCGGCAGGCCAATGCCGGCCGGGATGTCAGGAACAAACAGTACGAAGCGCAGGTGACCGCAGATGTGGGTTTCCTGGAAAGGAATAAAGCTTTATCCGACCTTTCGGCCCGGGAAGGCAGCGTCTGGTGGGCCAACCTGCTGATCTCGGTGCTGATCATTCTGATCGAGACGGCGCCGGTCCTCTCTAAGCTAATCATGACCACCGGACCTTATGACCTCGCCCTGGCTCAAATGGAACTGCGGCAGATGGCCGCCGCCGAGGAAGACATGCGCAGGGACCGGGAACTGGTATATGAAAAGAAGACGGCTGTATACAGGCAAAAGAAGGAAATGAGCACCGAGCTTTTGCAGAAGCTGGCTGCCCTGCAAAAAAAGCATATCCAGGAGGAACTGGATCAGTGGGAGCGGGGAGAGGACAAGATCCCCGGCAGGATGCCGCTGGAAGAGGTGACGCGCCGGATCAAAAAGCGCTATGATTTCCGGGAGGATGATATCCTGTAGGATGCCTACCGCTGTCAGGCGGCGGCGAATAGCCTATGCGGCTTATTCCCGGCTGGCTTCCTTATTGATATAATTTTCCGCCACGGCAGTCAGCAGCTCGTCCACCTCTTTTTCTTCGAAAAGAGACAATTCCAGGATCTCCACTACATCGTCATGATCCAGGGTACTGGCATGCTGCGCCAGGCTACCATAACTGGTTATCTCATAGTGCTCTAATTTCTGGGCAGCTACGATGATGCCGGCATCCCGGGTAGCAGTCTCCCGCAATGTTCCTTCGATCACCATTTCCGCCTCCCGGGTAATGCCCAGGATCGCCTCCGAGGTCCGGGGCTCGACGCTATATCCCAGGTGTTTGAAGATCATCTCCAGCCGGCCGATCTGCACCCGGGTATCGTCGAGGTGACTGGCCAGGACATTACTTAATTTTTGGGAAGAGACTGCCTTCTTTAACATCGGCAGCACATGCAGCTGATGCTGCTCGGTTCCGTACAACTCTCTCAATTCATTCAAAAAAAGAGCTGCAAGCTTGGAATCCTGCCGGCCTTGCGGATCGGGCTCCTTTTTGTCGATTGCTTTTTTCATATAGCCGTATTTAGAAAAGAAGGTCAAAAAGCCTGCCTTTGTTACCGGCGGCGGGGGCCGGTGCCTGGGATCTCTTCCGATGGCCGGAGGCGTGGCTCGGATTTTATATTATTATCACAAAAGAATATATGGAAAATTTAAAGACCGAGTCGATAAAAATCCGGGTAAATGAGGGAACGGAGGAATATGTTGCGGAAGAAAAAGATCACGGAGATCTTGTCGTTTACGATATTTCCCGGGAAGGTCATTATCTTCTGACGATGGCCCGTGATGGCAGCATATTGTTCATGAATTTCGATGCGGATGAAAAAGACAAGGAAATCTTCAAATTATCTCACCTGAATACATTCATCGAGAAGATAAAAACGCTTTCTTAGCGTATCGGTTCCAGCCGATTGTGGAAATTTACACCCTTCCCGGAAGCCCGGGAAGGGAATTTTCTCCACAGTGTACGGTCTTTAGAGAGTGTCGTGTATTTTAACCTTATGCCGGGTACAGAAGGGCCTGCGGGAAGCCAGTGCATTGAGGTGGCGGATCGTATTTTCATCCGGCGGAGCAGGGGATATGATCAGCTTGACCACGCCGGACTTTTGGCGGCGTGATAGGGTGTGGAGGGCCACCATGGTCCGTTCGGTTCGTTCGGGGGCAATCGATGGCCAGTTGGATAATGAATTAGTAGTCATGTGAAAATTTTTTCAGTGGAATATGATCAATACTCAAAAATAATACCACCGACCCGGAGGAATATCATTGCCTCAGGCAGGAACCGGGGTAACGGCAGGGTTATAACATTATGCTAACTAAAAAATATCGGAAATTGGAAACTTTACTTATTATTACATCGAATTGATTTGATTTATAAGTTCTTGAGGAAAGAAAACGTAATACAGCTCGTCGCAGTGATTGCCTGCAGTTGCCTGTCTCTGTCTTCTTTCGGTCAGTTGAAGGACAGCAGCAGCAGTGGCAATCGGTTTGGACGTTTCAGGAACAATAACATTTTCCAATTTTTCTGGTCTTCGATCAGCAAGGGCCGCCCCGATTCGGCAGCGCTGGCAACCGCTTTGAATACCAAGAGTGAAAGCCCCTTCAAGCCTTATGAAGGGAAGATCATCCGGCATATCTATCTCCGCGGGTATGGGTTCGAACAGACTTTCACCGACACATCAAAACACCTCCAGTATTTCGGTACCCAGGTACTGAACCACCTGCATCGTAAGACCAGGGACTGGGTCATACGCAATAACCTGTTCATTAAGGAGAATACCCCCGTCAGCGCCTATAGGCTGGCCGATAATGAACGATGGATCCGGTCATTGAACTATATCCAAGATGCCCGTATCCTGGTCACGGCCCTGCCGGACAACCCGGATTCGGTGGACCTTGTCATCATCGTCAAGGATCTTTTCAGTATCACTGGTGGCATAGGCGAACTGAATGCGGGGCCTTTCGGCATCCGTAGCAATATAAGTGAAGCGAATTTCCTTGGCATGGGCCAGCGGATCCAGGCCGGGGTCAACCTCGAACAGAACCGGGACCCCCATTTCGGCCCCCAGCTGCTGTACAGCAAGAACAACATCGCCGGGACTTTCATTAACGGAACCGTTTCTTACACGCGGATCAATACGGATCTCTATCCCGGTCAACCCGATGAGACGGCCTGGTATGTACAACTGGAGAGACCTTTGTATGCACCCTATGCGCACCTGGCCGGGGGAGGCCGGATCGGAACCTTCGAGGACTATAACGTATATCACTTTGTCGACAGCGTCTTTTATAAATACAAATACCATACGCGTGACGGCTGGATCGGCTATAACCTGGGAACTGATAGATTTCTCAGCAATACCTCCGTCCGGGACCGCAGATTCCTGGCTTTCCGGTATTTCCGGAATAATTTCGACAGCGTACCCTACCAGGTGGGCAATACTTTCAACTGGCGGTTCAACGACCGGGAGGCAGCACTCACCTCCTTCACCTTCTTCCGCCAGGATTTCTATAAGACGAATTACATCTATGGCTTCGGGACAACGGAGGATTTGCCGGTGGGGTATAATGTGGCCATGACGAGCGGATGGTACCGGCAATTGTATCTCAACAGGTGGTATTCCGGCGTCGATGCCAACTACTATACCACCACGAAGCGGGGAGCATTTTTTCAATATTTCCTTCGTTCCGGGGTCTTTCTCTACCAGGGGCAGGCGCAGGATGCCAGTATCCTGTTCGGCACCAGCTATTATAGCCCACTATTCCTTTTCCCCACGCTGAAGATCAGGCAGTATATCAATTTCAGCTATACCCGGCAGTTCAACCGCATAGGCGTAGACCCGTTGACCATCGACAATGTCTTCGGCCTCCGTTATTTTACCGGTGACTCTACTTATGGCGATCAGCGGATCACGCTTCACTCGGAAACGACCTTTTATACGAATTATCGGCTGCTGGGTTTTAAGTTCGCTCCCTTTGTGTTCGGTGATCTGTCG
>PMUF01000206.1 GCA_003167015.1 Chitinophagaceae bacterium
ATTCATCCCGGACTTGACCCTGTCCAAAGCTGACTCGTTTGTCTTGCGGGACTCTGCGTTCGCAGACCCAAGCATGGCCAAAGGGCCGGCAGCAAGGGTGATAGCCGCAGCGCCCAGGAAGCGGCGACGATCGAAGTTTTGTTTTTCAGACATGGTATTTGCTTTTTTTGTTTATACAAAACTATCGAAATTGCAGTACCGGCAGACCATCTCAATCAAACCTAAAATTCACCGCGCATGAAATTCTTCCTTTTCACCTCATTAATTTTTATCACCATGACATCCTTCGCTCATCAAACCGACTCCGCAGATATTACCCGCATCCTCAATGATGCCTACTTTAAAGGTATTTACGAGGGCGACGTTAACTTGCTCGGCAGCATTTTCTACTCCGGCGCCTTGCTGTTCGGAGATGCCGCCGGCAAACCCTATTTCAAGACCCTCGCCCAGTACCTGGACGGTGTCGGTCATCGCCAAAGCCCAAAGGATTCCGGTAAGCCGTTCAAAGGTGAGATCCTGTCCATTGAGGTCATCAACTCCATCGCCGTGGCGAAGGTCCATGTCAGAATGTATGACTTTAATTACTACGAGTTGTTGTCCTTCCACAAACTGGATGGCAAATGGGTCATCGTCAATAAGATGATATCGGATGTCGGGCAATAAACCTCAATTGTTTGAATTTAACAAGCATTGGTTTGATATGACCAAACAGCCACCGGTCCCCTGAAGTTAGTTTTGTACCATGAAAAACAAAATATGGTACATCACCGGCGCCTCTAAGGGATTAGGCCTGGCGCTGGTTAAAAAGCTGCTGGCCGCCGGTTATCAGGTAGCGGCCACCTCCCGTAACGAACAGGATTTGAGAACTACCGTTGGGGATGTCAACAATGAGCGATTTTTGCCGTTGCAAGTTGATCTTACTAATGCTGAGTCTATTGCTGATTCCATCTCAAAGGCACAATGGTATTTCGGTAGACTGGATGTAGTGGTCAATAATGCAGGTTATGGCATAGGCGGATCCACGGAAGAACTGAGTTTGGAAGAGATCCGGGCGAATTTCGAAATCAATGTATTCGCTATGATCACCACAGTGCACTATGCGTTGCCAGCTATGCGCAAACAGCATTCCGGTCATATCATTAACATCTCTTCCATTGCCGGGTTTGCACCGAGCGGCGCCGGCTGGAGCATTTATAATTCGACCAAATTTGCAGTAGTAGGTTTTACCGAAGCCCTGGCATTGGATGTTGCCGAACTGGGTATCAAAGCCTCGGTAGTGATGCCGGGTGCCTTCCGGACGCAGTTTTTGAGTGAAGAGTCGCTGTCTATGCCGAAAAAGCATATTGAAGACTATCGGGCGGTGCATGCGACCAAAGACAGTGATGGCCGAGAGGATCAGTAAAATAGATAGAGTAAACTGGATGACCACCAACCCATGACGAAGCCAGGGCATTTTGATGGACCCGCCACTCTGCGCCAGTCCGGGCTTCAGCACTTTTATGGGATCATAGCCCGATAAGATGATCGCAGGGTAAAATCCGGCCGCCAGCCCGACAATCAGTGTCAATGCCGCCCCAAGAGCAATCGTTACGGGCCGGATCAGGATGCTGAAGGGGATCGTCGCCCCGGTGAAAGAATTCAGCGAAGGCAACAACAGGGCGGTCAGGATGAGCGCCAGTAAAATACTGATGGCTGTGAGCAGGAGGGTTTCGCCGATAAACTGGCGTATCAGCTGCCACTTGCCGGCGCCGATGGTCTTGCGTACACCCACTTCTTTGGCCCGGCGGGCAGACAGGGCTGTGGCCAGGTTGATAAAATTGAAGCAGGCGATCACGATGATAAAAGCGGCGATGATCAGCAAGGCGCGGATATAAGTGATATTGCCCCTCGGGCCCTGATTGAATTTGAAGCCGGCCGAATACAGATGAATACCATAAAGCGGCTGGAAAAAAGGCAGGTAGGTATAGCCTTTAGGCTTGGTCTCGGGGTAGGCCCTTGCCTTCACGATATCGCTGAAGGTCGCTTGCATCCCGTTGATATCGGCGCCGTTCCGGAGCCGGATATAAGTAAAGAATTGCTGCCATTGCCAGCTTTGGAGGCGGTCGGAGGCTATGTCAAGGGCGGCCAGGGGCCGGAGGTAATTGAAGGACAGATGGAATTTGGGATTCTTATCGATGACGCCGGTGACTTGCACGAGTTTCTTGTCGATCAGCAGCTTTTTACCCACGGGGTCTTCATTACCGAAATAGCGGTTGGCCATTTCCCGGGACAGGACGATGGAGGAGGGATCGTTGAGGGCGCCCGCCGGATTCCCAAAAATGAAAGGAAGTTGGAAGACGCGAAAGAAGGCTGAATCGGCATACATGCCATTGGTTTCATAGATCGCTTTGCCGCCGGCCTCGAACAGCGACTTGAATTCTCCTGTAGCCAGCACCCGGGTGGTAGCTTCGACTCCGGGAAATTCGAGTTGGAGGACACTGCTGTAGGTGGGAGGCGTGACAGCGAGCGGTTCCGTCCCTTCGTTATGCGTGACCTGGTTGCAGAGCCGGTAGATCCTGTCCCCATCAGGGACAAATTTGTCGTACTGATATTCGTCCCATACGAACAGGGCGATCAGCAGCGTGGCGGTAAGACCCAACGTCAGCCCGGCAATGTTGATAAGGGAGAAGCTCTTGCGTTTGAGCAAAGCTCTGAAGGCGGTTTTATAGTAGTTGACTGGCATATGTCAAATTTTTACTGCTGTCTTTATCGAGGTACATCTCCACCGAAGGATGCTGCCGAAGGATCGTCGATGGATATTTTTCACTGATCGGGCTATGCAAGGTATGATACACCGCACGGGCTTTTCTTTCTCCCGGGACCACGCAAATGATATGCCTGCCCTGGACCAAGGCAGATATCGTTAGGGTCAGCGCCTGTTCGGGAACAACCCCAAGAGAAGGGAAGCAGCCATCGTTCACCTGTTGTTGGCGGCAATCGGCATCCAGCGTAACAACCTTCACAGTTTCCGCATCATGAAAATCGGCCACCGGCGGATCATTGAAAGCAAGATGATTGTTTTCTCCAATGCCCATACAGACGATATCGGGTGGCTGCTGTTTCAGGAGAGCAGTGTATCGCCGGCATTCAGCAGCGGGGTCTTTGGCATCGCCATGCAGATAGTGGATCGATTGGAAGGGTGTCTTGTCGAACAGGTGTTCTTTTAAGTATCGGGCGAACGACTGCGGGGAATGCTCATCCAACCCGATATATTCGTCCATGTGAAAAGCGTTGATCCGCGACCACTCGATCGGCTGTTCCGATAAGGCCGCCAGGAATTCGTTTTGGGACGGGGCTGCCGCAAAGATCATATTGACGACAGGTTGGGAGGCCAGCAGGTGGCGGATGATATCCGCAGTCGTCCGGGCCGCGGCTGCCCCCATCTGCGTCCTGTCGGCAAAGATGTTCACCCTGATATGAGTTGATTCATCAGTCATAGGGTTCCTCCTCTTTCATATAGATCAGCTTACCGCCGGTGATCGTCATCTGCACATCGATCTGATCGTCGAACACGATGACATCGGCATCTTTGCCGGGCGTTAGGACACCTTTCCGGTCCGCAACACCCATAATGGCGGCGGGGGTGGAGGTCATCATCCTGACCGCGTCACACAGGGGCACATCCGCAAGCTGTATCATATTTCGAACCAGTCGGTCGGCAGTTGCCACACTACCCGCAAACGCACTCCTGTCAGGCAGCTTCGCCACCCCATCTTCGATGATCACCGGTAATCCATCGTGTCTGCTGCCCAGGATACTTTCTCCCGGCGGCATGCCTGCGCCCCGCATCGCGTCTGTGATCAATGCTATTCTGTCCGCTCCTTTGATCTTGTAGACCAGCTTCAGCAGGGGAGGAGGGAGGTGGACGCCGTCCGCGATGATCTCAACCGTCATTTCGTCGATCAGGAAGGCGCTCTCGATAGCTCCGGCATATCTGGCGGTGCCGCGCCGGGTGACACCCGACATGGCCGAATACAGGTGAGTGGCATGCGTAAATCCCTTTTCAAAACCTTGCAGGACTTCTTCATAGATGGCATCGGTATGGGCGAGTGCCGCCAGCACGCCCTTTGACCGGACAAATTCCGCAAAAGCAAGCGCGCCGTTCAATTCTGGAGCCGCGCTCCAGCGCCTGATGGAAGGAAACTGTGCCAGCAGCGGCTGATATTCCAAAGGATCTGGATCACGGATATAACGAGAGTCTTGGGCGCCGCGTTGATTCATTGCGAAATAGGGACCTTCCAGGTGCATGCCGATAAACGATCCCCGGGTGTGGACAGAAGAAACGCGGTCATACACCGCTAATATTTGGTGCAGTTCCTCTTTGTCGCAGCTCAGCGTAGTAGGAGTCATGGATGTCGTGCCATGGTGGGCGTGCAGTTCGGCAATTTCTCTGAAAGCCTCTTCCGTCCCGTCCATGAAATCGTAGCCCCCTCCTCCATGTACATGAATGTCGATAAAGCCGGGAGCGACATAGTCTCCCGCCACATCGATCGTGTGCGCTTCCGGTACTTCGATATCCCCCTCGCTGAGGGCGGCGATCTTGTCCCCGATAATGAGCAGCGTCGCGCCATGGAGCACGCGGTAAGGTGTGATGATCCGTCCGTTGATGATCTTGATGGGGCGCATGATCACTAAAGTACGCCAGAATTGATCTATTTGGCCACGTCGATCTTCAATTTTTTATTCTTGAGCTTTTCGTCCTTGATCAGTTGCAGGACATGAGTGACTGTCGACTTGCGGAGAGCAACATAGGAGAAGAAGTCCTTTATTTCGATGAGACCGATATCTTCCTTCTTCATCTGTCCTTTATGCGTGAAAAAGCCTACTACATCCACCTTATTAACCTTGTCCTTCTTACCGGCGGAAATATACAAGGTGGTCCATTTAGGTTTGCCCGGCAATGTCGCTGTGGCGGGTAGTTCGATGGTCTCCGGCTCTTCCTGGATATAGGAAGGCAGTGTTTCGTCCGGAGACAGGATGATGATAGCCGTTCCGCTGGCATCCATCCGGGCTGTTCGGCCGTTACGGTGAATGAAGACTTCCGGGGTAGGAGGGAGATGGTAATGGATGATATACCGGATGTTAGGCACGTCCAATCCTCTCGAGGCAAGGTCCGTGGTGACCAGCACGTCCGAGCTGCCGTTACGAAATTTGGCCAGAGCGCTATCCCGTTCTTGTTGTTCCATGGCGCCATGGTAGAATACGTTCACGATTCCTTTATCCCTCAATAGCGTGCTGGTCCGTTCCACCGATTCACGGTGATTGCAAAATACCACGGCCGACCGGTCGCCTATCCGGCAGAGGAGCCTGAACAGAGTCTCTATTTTGTCTTTATCCGGGCTGAATACCTGTTGAAGGGTG
Source organism: Chitinophagaceae bacterium (assembly GCA_003167015.1). Taxonomy (GTDB): domain Bacteria; phylum Bacteroidota; class Bacteroidia; order Chitinophagales; family Chitinophagaceae; genus Puia. Next base: position 5,401 of record PMUF01000206.1, read on the forward strand.
AGGCGTTCCGTCTTTTCGCCGGACAGGAAGTTGAGGGTCTGGACCGTTCCCAGCCCCACAAAATCGGGGATCTCCACCGCAGCAGTCGCCGAGGTGAGGAACCTTTTCTGCAGCGACCGCAGCGATCCGATGATAAAGGCCATTTCTTCCTCAAAGCCGGATTCCAGCGATTTATCAAATTCGTCCAGTACCAGCGTTCGGATGCCGTCGGTGTGGATATTATTTCGGCGGATGTGATCGGCTATCCGGCCGGGGGTTCCGACGATCAGCGCCGGCGCCTCGATCAGGTTATTTTCTTCCGTCTCCCGCAGGTGGCCGCCATAGCAGCAGGTTACCTTCAGTCCCGTGCCCATGGTCTTAAAGACCTTTTCGATCTGGATGGCCAGTTCGCGGGAGGGGACGATCACCAGCGCCTGGGTGCCTGCCGTCCGGTCATCCATTAAAGCCAGTAAAGGCAGCAGGAAGGCCAGCGTCTTCCCTGAGCCGGTATCGGACAGCAGCACGAGGTCTCTGTCCTGCTGCGCAGCCTCCAGGGCCTTGGCTTGCATGTCGTTCAATTCATCGATCTTAAGGAGAGACAGCATCTTATCGATGGTGTCGGAATTCATTAACATTTGGCAAAAGTACGCTAGTTCGGGCAGATGACCCTAATAGGCCTGCTGCCCCGTCCGGACATCCTCCAGCCGCCCCCCAGCCACCTTCCGCTTGAGTCTCTGCTCCTGCCGCCCACGATAGCCGGCCGCCCCTTCCGCCGCCCCTGCTTCAAATTAGTCTACAAAAACAGTTGACTAATAGAATTAAATAAATCCCTACCTTCGATAGGTTTAATCAAAACCACCATTATGGCTGAAGAAATAAAAAAGCAAACCGCCTTAGGGGACGTCGCCGCCAGACAACTGGCCATCGCCACCCGCACCGTACCGCAGATGATCACGATCACCCCGCGGTGGTTAACGCACCTGCTCAATTGGATCCCGGTTGAATCCGGCGTCTACAGGCTTAATAAAGTCAAAGATGGCAGTAACGTCGAAGTGGATTGCTCGGGCCGGGATGAAAGGGTACTCCCCCAGACTTTTGTGGACTATGTAGAAAATCCGCGTGAGTACAATCTGAGTGCGGTGAATACGGTTCTCGACGTCCATACCCGGGTATCGGATTTGTACAGCAAACCTTATAACCAGATCAGCGAACAGCTGCGCCTCATCATCGAGACGATTAAGGAGCGGCAGGAAAGTGAGTTGATCAACAACAAGGAATATGGACTTCTGAGCAGCGTGGCGCCCTCGCAGCGCATCGGCACGCGCACGGGCCCTCCCACGCCGGATGACCTGGACGAGCTGATCTCCAAGGTCTGGAAAGAGCCCGGTTTTTTCCTCTTGCATCCATCGGC
>PMUF01000327.1 GCA_003167015.1 Chitinophagaceae bacterium
TTTGATAGAAGATCTGCGGCAGGTGCTGGATGCGATTGCAGCGGTAGAATCAAACCATTCATATGCAAGCTATGAGTATTCTAACTTATAAAGACATCGACAGAAGCCTGCTGGAGGCTATTCCCAATCCAACAGGGCAGGCGTACGAGATCAAGACCAAGATCCCGGAATTCACGTTCCTGGGGGTGAAGGAGCAACCGGACTTTGCTGCCATCTATCTGACGTTTTATCCGGGGAAAAAAATTATCGAGTTAAGGTCATTAAAGCATTATGTTTTTCAGCTTCGGAATACGGTAGTGTCGTACGAAAGGCTGATCAATATCTTTTATGATGATCTTATGGCGGTGTATGAACCGGAGCGGCTGAGGATTGTTATGATCTGCAATCCCAGGGGCGGAATCAGTTCGAAGCTAACAATCGACTCCGACTGGAAGGCGCGGGGAGGAAAAGAGAATTTCAATGACTGGCAGCGTGTAGAGGACGAGTGGGATATCACCATGTAAATAAATCATTCTAATAACAAGATAACAATGGAAACACATAAGCAGCTCACCATCGGGCTCTTTGGATTTGGCGTAGTAGGTGAAGGTTTGTATAAAGTTTTACAGCAGACACCTTCTTTGAAAGCAACCATCAAAAAAGTATGTATCAAGGATCCCGGCAAGAAAAGGGAGGCTCCGGCGGAGCTTTTCACGACTGACCGGCAAGTGATCCTGCAGGATCCGGATATCAATGTTATTGTGGAGGTCATCAACGAGTCGGGGCCGGCGTTCGAGATCGTCTCGACGGCCTTGCGGAGCGGCAAGTCGGTGGTGAGTGCCAGCAAGAAAATGATAGCGGAGCATTTGCCGGAGTTGCTGCAACTGCAGAAAGAGACGGGAGCTTCCTTCCTGTATGAGTCGGCGGCCTGTGCGTCCATTCCTGTGATCCGTAACCTGGAAGAGTATTATGACAATGACCTGCTGCATTCCATCAAGGCGATCGTGAATGGCAGCACGAATTTTATCCTGACAAAGATGTTCGAGGAAAAGCTGGATTTCCACGAGGCACTGCTCCTGGCCCAGCAGTTAGGTTTTGCCGAGAGCGATCCTACGCTGGATGTGGAGGGCTACGATGCTGCCAACAAATGGACTTTCCTGCTGACGCATGCGTATGGTATCGTGGTGGAAACGGGTAACCTGGTATTCAGCGGTATTCAGCATATACAAGCCGGGGATGCAGTGGTCGCGAGGGAAAAGCATTACGACATCAAGCTGGTGGCGCAGGCCAAGAAGCTGGAGAACGGAAAGGTGGCGGCTTTTGTCCTGCCGCAGTTCATTCGCCATGACGAACCGCTGTCGTTTGTCAGGAACGAATATAACGGGGTGGTCATCGAGAGCGGTTTTGCGGACAAGCAGTTCTTCTATGGCAAGGGGGCGGGCTCCTTCCCCACTGCTTCGGCGGTGTTGAGTGACCTGTCCGCCCTCCGGTATCAATACAAATACGAATACAAAAAGCTTTATCATCATATCCCGCATGAGCTGACGGACGATTTTTATATCCGGGTATATGTCAGCTTCAATGACTGGAAATATATTCCCCGGGACCGGTTCGAGTGGATCGAGGAGTGGCATGCGGAGACAGACCGCAAGTACCTGATCGGGGTGATCCATTTCCGCGAGATCGCTCAGAACGGCTGGTGGAAGGAGAACGGCACTTCGCTGTTGCTGACGCCCGATCCGGTGATCGAAGACGTAGAGATCCGCAAGCTCAAGAAGAAGAGCCTGGAACTGGCGGGGATCGTGTAGGTTAGGGGGCGGTGATCCTATTATTTTCCGAGGCGGTAAGAGTAGCCCAGCGAGAGGAGCAGATTGCCGGTGTTGTCCTTTCCGTCAGCGCTGTATTTCTGGATATTGAGCAGGCCATATTCGCCTCGAACATCGAAGTAAATCTCATTTTTTCCGAAAGGATAGGCCACGCCGACGCCGCCGGAGACGCCGACGTTAAATTTATGAATGTCGGAGGTGATGTTGGTGTTGGCGTTGAAGTTCTGTGCCGGAACCTCGAACCCCTGAATGGTAAGGGGTTCCTGGCCTCCGGGATCTTCATATATAAGACTGGTGCCTCTGGTCTTTTCTTCCGCATGCAATAAGTACCCCAGGTAGGGTCCCGCATCCACATAAAATTTCCATGTCTTTCCCCAGGTCAATCTGGCCAGTATGGGCAGCTCGAGGTAATCGAGGGCTGCCGTATTCTTGAAATTCGCGTACAGGTAGTCGCCGGAAGGGACCAGGCTTTGGTATTCGGCCGGAAGGTTAGTGATCGGCTGCAATCCATCGCGCTTGCCGCCCTGGCCTGCGTAGTTCAGCTCTACCGCGATGGAGAATTTTTTGGTGATGCCGAACTCCGACTGAAAGCCGAAGTTGCCCGCCAGCCGGGAGGTATAGTTGGAGCTAAGCGCGTTACCGTTGCCGCCGCTGAGATCGGGAATGCTAAGACCGCCGTGGACGCCGAGCCAGATAGGTTGAGCCGATGCAGTGCCGGAGAGTAAGAGTACGGCGAATAGCATGAAGGGAGACCGAGTTAACTTTCTCATATCAATTATAGTTTACCGTGTTTGAAAGGAATAATAAATGAATTTACGAAACTTTTAACATTTCGATTGCTGAATAGGTTCATTAAAAAAAATTTAAGCAGGCCCGTTATATGCCGGGGCGAACGCTGTCTTTCTGATGACGCCAGAGATCGTGAAAGACGGGGCTGTTTTGCAGGAGCTCATCGAAGGTCCCTTCGGCGGCGATCCTACCCTGGTCGAGTACATAGACATAATCGAAACGGGGCAGCAGGTGGAGCCGATGGATAGATGAAATAATTGCTTTGTCGGAGAATGCCTGGAAGAGACCTTCATAAATGAGGGCTTCGGTTCGTGGGTCGACGCTGCTGGTGGGTTCGTCCAGCAGGACGATGCCGCTGTCGCGGGCGGCCAGGATGCCACGGGCCAGGGCCAGTCGTTGTTTTTGTCCGCCCGAGAGGTTGACGCCTTTCTCGCGAATATCCGACATCAATCCTTGCGGCAGCTGGCTGATGACTTCGGTAAAGTGTGCGGACTCGCAGACCTGCATGATCTCTTCGTCGCTGAAGGGGAGGCCGAGGGTAATATTATAGGCCAGGGTATTTTCGAAGATCTCCGGTTCCTGAGGGAAGAGGGTGACGTCTTCGTTGAGGCGTTCGAGCCAGCCGGCGGCGGAGATGGTGGGGGACGCGGTGACGGGTGTTGCGGGTGTTGCGGGTGTTGCGGGTGTTGCGGGTGTTTTCGAGCCGGAGGTTTGGATGCTGATCTCCATGCCCGGCTCGGGAAGGTAAAGGCCCCGCAAGAGGGCCAGGAGGGTGCTTTTGCCGCTGCCGCTGGCGCCTATGAGGGCTATCCGCCGGCCTCTTCTGATGGTGAACGTAAGATTGTGCAGGCTTTGAGCGCCCTGGCCGGCATCGTAGGTAGGCCGGTGGGAAAAGTTCAGCTGTCGGATATCGATCGAGCGCCAGTTTTCCGGCAGCCCGTCGGGTCTGTCGGCACGATGTTGCCGGGCGTAGTCCTGGCTGATGAGGTTGGCCGTCTGTACGTTGGTATTGTACTGAACGATGTCGGTGTATTGCGAGGCAATATCCTGGAATACGCTGGTAAACTGGTTGATATAGCCCAGCAGGGTGACCAGTCCACCGATGAGAAATACCTTGCCGGGCGTCCAGTGCTGGTATACATAGCCGAAGGCGATGAGTGCGTAAATGCATACGATCATCATTTCGGCGGTGAACCATTTCCATTCATTGATGAGGGCGCTGCGGCGGAAGGGCCGGAAAATTTTTTGCACTTTATTCAGCAGGCCCGTTTCCATACTCTTTTCCAATCGAAGGGTGATGACCGTCATGATATTCGACAGGCTGTCGAACAGCGTGGCGGAAACGATATGTTCGCTTTCATTGACTTCATCCAGGGCCTTGACAAAAGGTTTGTCGAAGAGGCGGATGATGAAGATCGTCCCGATGCCCATCATAACGGCGAGACTGCCGAAGAATGGGGAGAAGTAGAGGATGGCGATGACGGAGAAAATGAATTTAGTCAGGGCGTAGACGTACATGAACCCTCGGTCGAAGAATTCACGGAGGGCTTCATAAGCCTTGCGGACGCGATTGATCGTAGAGCCGCTATGATGGTCCTGCTGCCATTTGACCGGCAGGTGCAGGACCTGGTGATATCTTTCCTGGAGGAAGTTGCGGCTGAGGTGGAAGGCAAGGGTACGCTCCATAAGGCGGGCAGGACCGTGGAAGCACCATTGGACGAATTTGATGCCGATATAGCCTGCGACGTAGAGCGCTGCATAATGCAGGACGTGCCTGGTATCCTGCTGTATCCTGCCGATGAACCAGCCGAAGAGGATGGGGTTAAGGGACCAGGTGGCATTGGCGCAAAAAAACATGACATAGACCAGGACATATTTTTTTCGTTCATGCCGGGCATAATGCCAGGCTGTCCGGAGCAGGGATATGTAAGGATTGGCCATCGACGGTACGAAGTTAGCAAGGAAGTATCTTTGTACCATGAAAAAGAATACGGCGAGCCGTACGGCCCAATACATGGCTTTGTACCGGGCGATGGAAGCACAGCGGCCTGAACGCCGCCGGTTGTTTACGGACCCCTACGCAAAGTATTTCCTGGACCGGGGATTGCGGCTGGCAGCATGGGCGACTGTNNGGCCTGTCTTTCCGCCGTTCGAACGACTGCTATACCGGTATTTGCAGCGAAGGATACCGGGGTCGCTGGCCAGCGGGCTGGCGCGGACGCGGCTGATCGACGATTGGCTGGAGAGCTGGCTTTACAGGGGCATCCGGCAGGTGATTGTGCTGGGCGCGGGTTTTGACACCCGGTCGTTGCGGCTTCAGGCTCTCCGGTCTATACCCGTGATCGAAATCGATCATCCGGATACTGCGCATAAAAAACTTTCCATTCTCCGACGGGTGCTGCCTTCCCTGCCGGAGAACACCCGTTATCTCTCTATTGACTTCGACAAGCAAAGCCTGGAGGAATTATTCAATCGTGAAGGCATCGACTTTAGTCTGCCCACCTTCTTTATCTGGGAAGGGGTCACCAACTATCTTCAGCCGGAGGCCATTAACGGGACATTCTCGCTGGCAGGGAGGTTTGCCGAAGGGTCTGTGATGCTTTTCACATATGTCCATCGGCAGGTGCTGGATGAACCGGCCGCTTTTTTCGGCGCGGAAAGGTTATTGCGTGATGTGGCGGAGATCCACGAGAGATGGACTTTCGGGTTCGTGCCGGAGGAGTTGCCGGGCTATCTGCGGGCATACGGGGTTGAGCTGATGGAAGATGCGGGCGCGGCTGAATACCGGGAAAAGTACCTGGCGGAGAGGAAGAGTATTTTGAAAGGGTATGAGTTTTACCGGGTGGCGATGGCGGTGAAACGGGGGTACCCTCAGACGCAATCGCTGAAACGCTTTTCCAGCTGCGCAAGCCACCGGGCCCTTTTTTCAGGGGAGACAAATTTGACCATGCTCAGGTTAATCCATTTCCTGTTCTTGTAGCCCATCTTCCAGAACGTACCTGTAAAAAGCGCGCGTTTGATGGCATTTCCAAAAATCAGGCGATACAGAAAGGAAGGTGTGTTCATCGTTGTTATGAGCGTAATGCCTTTTAGCCGGCCGAACCGTTTGACCATACGCGGGAACCTGCCGGATTTATCATAGTCGTATGCCACTCCCGGAAAGATCACTTTATCGATGAACCCTTTGGTCATAGCCGGCATCAATTCCCACCAGATGGGGAAGATGAAGATCAAATGATCGGCTGCCGCCAGTCTTTCGCGGTATTCCAGGACCCGGGGGTCGACAGGCTCGCCGAGGGTGAAGGCTTTCAGGTCTGCCGTTCTCATGACCGGGTCAAATTGCTCGTTGTCGAGGTGCAGAACATCCGTTTCGTGACCGGCGTTGTGCAGGCCGCGGACCACGGATTGAAGGATGGCGGCGCAGAAACTGTGCTCGTAAGGATGGTTGAAAACGATGGCGGTGCGCATAATTTTTTTATACAAAGCTCTTCCCCGGCGATAGCGGAAACGATAACAATTGTTAAGAAATGCGGGGTTTATTGCGGATCCTACTTAGGGAAACGGGAGTAATGCCCAGATAGCTGGCGATAAAATGTTGCGGGATGCGTTGGATGACCTCGGGGTGTTCTTTCAGCAGGTCTTCATATCTTTTTCTGGGCGTGTCGCGGATGCGGGAGAGGAAGAGCCGGGTATAGTGTTCGAGCCGCTGGTACAGCGCCTCTTCCATGAAGGCCTTGTAGCCCGGGACTTCGGCTATCAGCCGATCGAGATTGTTCTTGCTGATCACGAGCAGCGTCGAAGGCTCAAGGGTTTCGATACCGAACAGGCTGGGGCGGACGTTGCGGAAGCTTTCGAAGGAAGAGACGGCGTAGCCTTCAAAGAAGAACTGAAACGTGATGTCCTTGCCGTTGTCGTTGAAGGAGAGCCGGAGGCAACCTTTTTTGATGTAGTAGGCCTGTCTGGAAATGTCGCCTTCTCTCAGCAGTACAGTCCGGGCAGGTACGGTGATTTCTTCATAGAGATGATCGTACTTTTCCCAATCGAAGGGGAAATCGGGAGAGAGACCGGAGTTGATATTTTCGCGGGCTGCCATAGCAAATGATTTATCCCAGGTAGGTCATGTCCTCAGCCGTCAACCGGAGGTTGCGAGCCGCGAGGTTGTCATGCAGGTGGGCGAGCCTGGAGGTGCCGGGGATCGGCAGGATCCAGGGTGACCGGTGCAGGAGCCAGGCGAGATGAACGCGGGCGGGTGGGACATTATATTTTTCAGCGATCCGGCTGATCTTCTCATCGCCGGCCGGCAGTGCATTCAGCAGGGAGAAGAAGGGGATCAGCGGAATGCCATGCTGTTCGCAGAGCGGCAACACTTCTTCCCCACCCCTCAGAATACCTCTCGCGCTACTGATTGACATTCGCTGGTGATATCCATACGCATTTTCGACCGTGGCGATAGCGCCTTTGCTCAAGCCGAGCGTAAGTTCTTCGGGGCTCACATTGCTGAGGCCGATATGTATGATCTTGCCTTTTTTTTGCAATTCGAACATGGCGTCGAGCGATTCGGCGATCGGAACAGGATGAGGGATCATGACCCTGAAATGAACCAGGGTGATCTGTTCGAGCTTCAGCGTCCGCAGGTTGTTGTCGATGCTGGCGGCCAATTCTTCGGGACGGGCATAGGCGGCCCAGCTCATATCTTCTCTGCGGATGGCGCCTACCTTGGTACAAATAACCAGCCCCTTCGGATAGGGGTACAAGGCTTCGGCGATGAGCCTGTTGGTGACGTCCTGTCCATAGTAGTCGGCTGTATCGAGGAACTGCACGCCGTCAGCGACGGCCTCTTTCAGGATCTGCAGCGCCTGTGGGCGATCGGCGGGTTCGCCCCAGATGTGGGGGCTCCCGGTGAGACGCATCGTGCCATAGCCCATGCGATTGACCGTCAGAGGATGGGGCGAATGCCGGCCGATGGTGATAGTTGCCGGGGGCATGCCGTTCGCCGGCGGGGTTGTAGTGTGGGTCGACGAATGCGTATCGGGATGGCTCATACGACTGATGGTATTTGATCCGGCAATTTAGGGTAATTGGCGGTAAATGCGTAACTTCGGTAGATTCCTAAGGATACTTTTCCTGCCGCTTTTCTTTCTCTAAAATCCAACCGTTTTTGCGGAAGCCCCAAAGCTGATTGCCCAAGCTTTTTTCATTCGAGTTGAACAAACAAGATTGTTTTTATGAAGGTTACCACTAATACCCTTTTCGATATTTTGTCCCGGCTACGCGTGTACTTCCAGGGAGAGAATGTGATACGGAGCTATGAAAAAGAAGATCCCTTTCGCTCCGAACTTTACAGTTCGGACCAAATGAACAGCCATGGGCAGGTGTTAGCCCGGTCGCACAAGCTGATGAAGCGCAATGCTGCAGACAGGCTGCTGAAAAGACTGGATGCCAATGAGAAAACATTAGAGGAAGTACGCAGCCTGCTGGTCGAAAGCATCAGTGGGGGCAAGACCATTACTCCCGGGGCCGAATGGCTGCTCGATAATTTCTATCTCATAGAAGAGCAGATGATCCTGGCCAGGAAGCATTTACCTAAAGGATACAGCGAGGCGCTGCCCTATCTGGCAGAAGGCCTATCGGCGGGGATGCCCCGCGTCTACGATATTATACTGGAAATCATTTCCCACAGTGATGGCAGGGTAGATGTAAAAAGCCTCAGCAGTTTCATCTCCTCCTACCAGGAAAACACTGTGCTGACGCTGGGGGAGTTATGGGCTATCCCGATCATGCTGCGTCTCGGGGTGATCGAAAACCTGCGCAGGATCTCCGGGAAGATCGCGCTGGATCTGATAGATCGTAATCTGGC
>PMUF01000299.1 GCA_003167015.1 Chitinophagaceae bacterium
ATCAAACCGCCAGAAAGTGGAAGTGGCGATGATCTGGGTATTGACACCCGTGCCCATGTCGACGATACGGGCCAGGCCAATGAAAAAGAAGGTAGTGAGTGCACCCAGGTACTGCGGGGGGAAGCGGAAGGTGATAATGCCATCCCTGAAGTTGATCAGGATCAGCACGAACATGCCAACTGAAAAGACCAGCTGGGTAATGGAAGACCGGTGGTAGATCCGGCTGATCCTTGGGTAGTCTTTATCCTTCCAGGCCTGCGACAAGGGACCTATGGAAGCCGCCATCAAGCCGCGCTGCGGAGCCTGTATCAGGCTGCCGGCAAACTGCGCCATGGTAAAGAGCCCTACTGAAGTAAGGCCGCCCGGTACTACCGCCGCAATGACGATCTGCGCAAAGAAGAAGGCGAGATTGTACACTACGCCGCCGCTCCACGTCAGCAGCACCAGGGATCGGATCTTCGGGAAGAACTTCCTGGTCACGATGCTGGGGGTAAACACAAAGTGCAACTGGCCGGAACGGACCAGGTAAACCATCAGAATAAGGGCGATCAGCAGATAGTTGAATGCGTATAGCTTCACCAGGGTGCCAAATCCACCCAGTACGCCGCACAGATAAAGCACGAGCAGGATCAGGGTCGTCAGCCGGAACTGCACTTCCCGCAGATAGCTGGTCAGGATCGTCCGCTTCAGCTGCCAGCTGTACGCCTCCAGAATAGAGTAAAGGGTCAGGCCAAGACCGAAAGGGAATATCCAATAATAATAGTGAACGAACGCAAGGGATCGATGTTCATAGTAGTGCGTCACCGCTCCCTTGAAGACAATCCCCGCCAGTGCAACCATCAGAAAGCCGACCACGCTGAACAATAATGCCCAGCTAATCAGGTCATTCTTTTTCGGCTGCAGGTTGTCCTTATAATAGGGATAGAACTTGCCGATATAGGACGCCATGCCCAGATTGGCGACTGAATACATAATAGTGCCGAGGGCAAGAAACATCCCGCTGATCAGCCCATATTGACCAGGATTGAATTCCCTGGCCAGCAAAATGTTGGTGATGGCACCCAGTCCGAATCCGAAGTATACAATGCCTGAAGAGATAATGCTCTGCTTCCGGATAGTGCTCATGTAATCCGATTGATAATAAGCTGCAAAGATGCAGTTTTTGGCTCAAAAAGGGTGCAGCCGTTGTTTAGAAACCCGACCCGGAGGGCATGAGACTGCTCAGATCCTGCCGCCCTTCATAATGAAAGGGCCGGTTGAAGGTAAGCATCCCTCTTTTGATCTTCACGCGCCCATCCAGGGCAATGGTCGCATCCTGCTTGCCCATCAACAGTTGTAAGGCATTGCTGAAAAGACTCTTGAGGTCTACCTGCATGGCCACGGGAACGTAGAAAGTATCTTTAGCAGGAATGAATATAGTCGAATCCAGCAGCGAATGGCCCGAATGTTTGCCATTGATGGCGATATCCACCTCCGCCCGTTTCAGTTGAAGGCTATAAGGGTTAGGGTTAAACAGCTTGACTGTAGCCGACAGGTTAGTCTGACCGCCCGAAATCCCGCTGACCTGCAGGTTTTGAAATCCGTAATATTCCGGTGCTTGCGGCTGACGACAACCGGTTACCCACAAGAGCAACCCTATGGCTGACCATTTCCAGATTGAGCGACTCGATATCCTTTGACGCATAATCTGCAAGATAAGGGATTACAAAATACTAAGGTGGCCGGAGGCCACAGACCGCAACCGAAGGCAGCCGCAAGGCTGCGAGCGAGGTCTCAACAGTGTTGAGACCGTGGCTCTAACGAGCTCTTGCCAGTGGCAAGGGCGAAGTTCACCAGATTTTAGCAGTCTGCGGAAATTAGGCTATTTTTTCTAAAGCCTAATTCCCGCACATATTGTACCTTTCTGGAAAGAAACCCCGTGTCGAGTATCGCAGAACGTATTAAACAATTCAATAGCAACCGGTTACCAACCTACGCAGCCCTGAAATACCAGCTAATGGCCGAGAACCCTTTCCGGTTCTTCCGGGGCACCTGCCATCTTTTCTATGAGGACCTTCACCGCAGCAATGCCTTGCCCGCCTACCCTATCAGCTGGGTCTGCGGCGACCTGCACCTGGAAAATTTCGGCACCTATAAAGGCGACAACCGCCTCGTCTATTTCGACCTGAACGATTTCGACGAGGGCATCCTGGCCCCGGCCATCTGGGAAGTGGCCCGGATGATGACCAGCATTTTCACCGGTTTTGAATCCCTGGGCATCAAAAAAAAAGAGGCCGCACAAACGGCAGCTCTCTTCCTGCGCGTCTATTCTTCTACCCTTGCCAATGGTAAGGCCAAATACCTGGAGTCGCAAACGGCCAACGGGATCGTGCGCCTGTTCCTGGAAAAAGTCATGGAACGCAAACAGAAAGAATTGATCCGCCAGCGTACTGTCGAGGGAAAAAATGGCAACCTGCAATTCCGGATCGACCGGGTGCGGCTATTTCCGCTCGACAAAGCCTTGCGCAAGCAGCTTATGGCGCATCTCAGCCAGCACCTGCAGTTGCGTCCGCTGACAAAAGGCCGTTTCCAGGTATTGGATGCCTGCTTTCGGGTGGCGGGCACCGGCAGCCTCGGCGTAAAACGATATGTCTTTCTGGTGAGAAATACCAAAGATTTCAAAAAGCATTGGCTGATCGACATGAAGCAGGCGCCACCCTCTTCTCTTCAGCCTTACCTGACCAATCCCCAGCCGGCATGGGCAACGGAAGCCGAACGGGTAGCCGCCGTACAGCACCGGATGCAGAATGTCTGCCCGGCATTGATGGGCGTCACGGAATTCGACGGAGACTCCTACGTATTAAAGGAGATGCAGCCTACCGCAGACAAGATCGATTTTCTCCTGATCAGGGATCGCTATAAAGACATCGCCTGCGTAGTGGAAGACATGGCCTTCCTCACGGCCAGCGCCATGTTGCGGAGTGCGGGACGGCAGGGCGCCGCGCTGCCTGACGAGCTCATCGCATTCGGCGCCGATCAGCATTGGCAGAAAGGCCTGACAGACTATGCGATGTCCTATGCAGAACAGGTGAAGAAGGACTACCTCGCCTATTTCAAAGAATACAAGGCCGGTTATTTCAGCCCGGTCCCCTAAAAGAATACGCTATGCCCGTGACACAGGAGATCATCTGGAAATTGGTGCTGGCCGTGCTCATCGGCGGCGCCATCGGTGCCGAAAGAGAATACCGCAGTAAATCGGCGGGATTCCGGACCCTGACCCTCATTTGCCTGGGGGCTACCATTTTCACCATCTTCTCTCAGATCATCGGCGGCAGCGGGAATCCTGACCGGATCGCCAGCAATATCGTCACCGGGATCGGTTTTGTCGGCGCAGGCGTCATTTTCAAAGGCGACGCCAGCCAAAGCAAGGTCAATGGCATTACCACGGCGGCGATGATCTGGGTAACGGCATCCCTGGGCGTTGCCATCGGCGCGGGCTATCAATGGATCGCTGTCAGCGCCTGCACCCTGATCCTACTGGTATTGTTCA
>PMUF01000112.1 GCA_003167015.1 Chitinophagaceae bacterium
CGAGTCGCTGCACGCATAGACTTCCGCGAGAGCACGGAGCTGGGAGTTGGAACCGAAGAACAAGTCAGCCCGCGTACCGCTCCACTTGGTTTCGCCCGTCGTCAGATCGTGCCCCTCAAACACTCCTTCTTCTGGCGATGCCTGCCACTTCGTATTCATATCCAGCAGGTTGACGAAAAAGTCGGTGCTGAGCGTTTCCTGCCGGTGCGTGAACACCCCATGGGACGAATGATCGAAATTCGTGTTGAGCACCCGCATTCCGCCCACCAACACCGTCAATTCCGGTGCCGTCAACGTTAACAGTTGCGCCTTGTCTATCAAAAACACATCTGCTTTGGCAGCATAATGCGGCGCTGCGTAATTGCGGAACCCATCGGCAGGCGGCTCGAGCGCTTCAAAGGATTCCACATCAGTCAGTTCCTGTGATGCGTCGGCGCGACCAGGCGTAAAAGGTACGGTAAGAGAATAGCCGGCATTCTTGGCGGCTTTTTCAATGCCTGCACTTCCGCCCAGTACGATCAGGTCGGCCAGCGAGACTGCTTTGCCGCCGCCGCCTTTCTGCGCACTCCCTTGGCCGGCCCCATTCTGCGCCTCATTAAAAGCCTTTTGGATGCCTTCGAGCGTCGCTAGCACACCGGCCAGCTGCGCCGGGTCATTGACCGCCCAGTCTTTCTGAGGGGCCAGCCGGATACGTGCGCCGTTCGCGCCGCCGCGCCGGTCCGAGTCGCGATAGGTCGATGCCGAAGCCCATGCCGTGGTGACGAGTTGCGAAACAGTCAGCCCGGAATTCAACAACTTGTCTTTTAACGCAGCGATATCCTGTTGGTCGATCAGCGCATGCGTAACGGCCGGGAGAGGGTCCTGCCAGATCAGTTCCTCGGCAGGTACTTCCGAACCAAGATAACGGACCCGGGGGCCCATGTCACGGTGCGTCAGTTTGAACCAGGCGCGGGCGAAAGCATCGGCAAATTGGTCCGGGTGCTCAAAAAATCGCCGGGAGATGGCTTCGTAGATAGGATCGACCTTTAAAGAGAGGTCCGTCGTCAACATCGTCGGTGCATGGCGTTTGTTCGGGTCGTGTGCATCGGGTATCTTACCGGCGCCCCCACCGTCTTTAGGGACCCATTGGAAAGCGCCCGCCGGGCTTTTCGTCAGTTCCCATTCAAAGCCGAACAGATTTTCGAAGAAATTATTGCTCCATTTTGTCGGCGTGATCGTCCAGATCCCTTCCAACCCGCTGGTTATCGTATGACCGGCATTACCGCTGCCATAGGAATTGTTCCAGCCAAGCCCCTGCTCTTCGATAGAGGCCGCAGCCGGTTCCTTGCCTACAAATTTCCCGGCATCGGCCGCGCCATGCGTTTTACCAAAGCTATGGCCGCCGGCAATTAGCGCCACCGTTTCTTCATCGTTCATCGCCATCCGGCCAAAGGTCTCGCGGATATCGCGGGCAGCAGCGAGAGGGTCGGGGTTCCCGTCAGGACCTTCCGGGTTGACGTAAATCAGGCCCATTTGAACCGCTGCCAGGGGGTTTTCCAGTTCGCGGTTGCCTTCATACCGTTTGCTGCCCAGCCATTCCTTTTCAGCGCCCCAGTAAGTGTCTTCAGCCGCTTCCCATACGTCCTGGCGGCCGCCGCCGAAACCGAATGTTTTGAATCCCATCGATTCCAGGGCAACATTCCCCGTCAGCACGATCAGATCGGCCCAGGAAAGCTGTTTCCCATATTTTTGCTTGACCGGCCAGAGTAACCGGCGCGCCTTGTCCAGGTTGGCATTGTCCGGCCAGCTGTTTAATGGAGCGAACCTCTGCATCCCCCTCCCTGCCCCGCCCCGTCCGTCCGAGATCCGGTACGTACCCGCGGCGTGCCATGACATCCGGATCATGAACGGGCCATAGTGGCCAAAGTCCGCGGGCCACCAGGCCTGCGAAGTCGTCAGCACAGTGGTAATGTCTTTCTTGACTTCCTTCAGGTCCAGTTTTTTGAATTCCGCCGCGTAATCGAAGCCCTTGTCCATCGGGTCCGACAGAGTAGAATTTAGTCTCAGGATGTTCAGGTTTAACTGGTTCGGCCACCAGTCGCGGTTCCTCGTTCCACCGCCTGCCGTCTCTTTCAAATGTCCCCCGATGAACGGGCACTTGCCCTCAGCGCCCGGATGATGTACTGTCGCGTAATGAAGCGTATTATTTTCCATAATGGTGCATATTTTTTAAGTATGTCCCCAAATGTATCGAAATATTCTTCATAGATAGTATAGATAGTATTGATGAAGACATCGATAAAATCAATGTCCCTGCACCCCACCACATAGACCCTCGTTTTACAACTCGACGGCCGGGTCCCAGAATAACTTCGCGAAATCGACGATCTTGTCGCCTTTCAATTGGATGCCTTCTTTGATCAGCAATTTGCGGCGGCTGCCGGTGCTGTCGTGAGACAACCGGCCGGAGGAAGTGACCACGCGTTGGGCAGGGACGGCCCTGCCTTTATCGTCGACGCTGCGCATGGCATGGCCAACCATGCGGGCGTTGGGGAGGTCGAGTAATTTGGCGATAGCGCCATACGTGGTGACGCGGCCGGCCGGGATCTGCCGGACGACATCATAGATCATAGCTGCCGGTGAGGCTTCTCTTTTCCCGGATGGGATGACGGCGATGAGGCGCTCCTTTTTTTTGACGGCTTGCTTTTTAGGCTGCAGCATGGGCGGCGGGCATTTAGACCCTAAAGATAAAATTTTCTTATATTAGAAGTAGAGGTATGACGACATCATCGACGGTATTGATCGTGGGGGCCAGTTTCTCGGGACTGGCTACTGCTGCCTGTTTGAGGCGGCGGAAGGTGGACTATTCGATCATCGAAAAAGAGAATACCGTCGGCGCGCCATGGAGACATCATTATGACCGGCTGCATTTGCATACGAACAAAAGGTTATCGGAACTGCCTTATCACGGCTGGGACGCCGCTGCTCCTCGCTATCCGGCCCGACTGGAGGTGGTCCGGTACCTGGAGGATTATCAACGGGCCTTTGACATCCAACCGCATTTTCAGACGGAAGCCTTGTCGATCCGGCGATTGGGGGATCGATGGATAACGGAGACCAACAGGGGAAGATTCGAATCCCGGTTTGTGGTGATGGCGACAGGGGCATATGGTCGACCAGGGACGGTGGCGTTAGCGGGACAGGAGAGTTTTCCGGGCCGGGTGCTGCACAGCTATGACTATATAACGGGGGCCGATTTTCGCGGCCGGCGGGTGCTGGTCGTGGGGTTTGGTAATTCGGCATGTGAGATCGCGATCGATCTCATAGAGCAGGGGGCGGCAGCTTCAATGGCAGTGCGGTCGCCGGTGAATGTTGTTCCAAGGGATATATTGGGCATGCCGGTGGTGGAGATCAGCCTGTTGCTGCGATATCTTCCGCCGCGGCTGGCGGACCGGATCGCAGGGCCGCTGGTACGTGGAGTGATCGGAGATGTCACGCGGCTGGGGCTTCAGCGGATGCCGTATGGGCCGATCGAGCAGATCGTGAAAGACGGAAAGGCGCCGGTGCTCGATATCGGGGTCGTAAAGCTGATCCGACAAGGCAAGATCAGGATATATCCGGGAGTGGATCGGATCGCAGCAGAGACGGTGCAGTTTGCCAATGGACACACCGCAAACTTCGATGCCATCGTGGCGGCGATCGGCTATACGCGCAATGGTGCGGAAATTGTGGACGCGGCCCGGGACCGGTTCGAGGACCTGCGGCTACAAATCGGCAGCCAGCGGCATTTTGGCGAGGATGGATTATATTTTTGTGGTTATTGGGTCAGCCCGACGGGACAGATAAGGGAGATTGCCCGGGATGCTAAAAAGATTGCAGCGGATATAGGTAAACGGAAATGATCTTAAAGGATACTCACCGGCGCCGGAGCAGGAAACCCGTGAATAGGGCCGCAATCACAAGGCCCACGAGGCCCTGGCAAAGCAACGCGTTGGGAGCTCCGATGAAACGCGAGACCGTTCCGATAAAGAGGCTGCCCAGCGGCATCATGCCGTAGACTGCCATCGCAAAAAGGCTCATGATCCGTCCCCTCATGGACGCGTCTGCGTTTAGCTGGATAATGGTGATATAAAGGGTCGATTGGGACATGGCGCCAAACCCGGCTATAACGGCGAATGCCAGCGCGATGGGCAGGTTGGCGATATGCGAGAAGGAGATAATGCCGATGCCGAGAATGATGGAATTCAACCATAGTATAAACCTATAATCGGCCCCGGGTTTTAAGGAGGCCAGTACAAAGGTGCTGATGACGGCGCCCAGCCCTATAGAGCTCCGGATATAGCCATAAGTGGCGGCGTCGCCGTGAAAGGTGGTCTTCGCGAAGACGGGTAATAGGGCATCGAACGGGAAGACGAAGAAGCTCATGGCGATGAGCATCAGCAGGACTAAGCTTAGGTCGGGTGTCCGTTTGAGGTACTCTGTCATTTCTTTCAGCCCGCCGTCAGTTCGACTTTTCCTGCCGGGGGACACATAGGGTGGTAGCCGTAGCATTAGCAGCGATCCGATGACTGCGACAAAGCTCACGGTATTCAGCAGAAAGCAGACGCCCGCGCTGAACTGTTGCAGCAGTATGCCCGCCAGGGCCGGACCGGCCAGCCGTGCGAAATTGACCATAGCAGAGTTCAACGCCAATGCGTTGGGTAGTTCGCTTTTGTCGGCGACAAGCTGGTGTACCAATGGCTGTCGGGCCGGAATGTCGTAGGCGTTGATGATGCCAAGCACCCCACTGAGACAAAAGATGACGCCGATGTTATAATGATTGGTTAGCACAAATAGAGTTAACAGGCCGGCCTGGAGCATCGACGCCGCTTGCGTGACCAGCAGTATCCGGTACCGGTTGTACCGGTCGGCTACGACCCCGCCCCATAGGGAGAATACGAATATCGGGAACTGAGAGACAAAAACGCTCATGCCCAGAAGAATGGTGGAGTGCGTGAGAGTGTATACGACCCAGCTGACGGCCGTGCGTTGCATCCAGGTGCCGATCTGCGAAACCGACTGGCCGATGAAGAACAACGTGTAATTGCGGTGCCGAAAGGCCCTGAAGGTGTTCATCTGTTCTATTCTTTTTCCTTGGTGGCGAACCTTCTGCTGAGCAGGATGCTGATGACGGCTATGCCCATGAAGAAGAAGACAAGAGATGTAATGTCGTCCACAAATACCCTCCATCGAAAGAGTAGGTATCCGGCCACCAGGTTGACAAGTGCCCACGCTACGTTGAGCGTAGGCGACGAGAGCCCTTTTCCCCTGGGCTTCGAGAAAGGAGTCGGAAACCGGTCGCCGGAGATCCCATGGACGAAATGCGGTACGGTATTGGCAAGGAAGAGACCTGCCCAAAGCGGGCCTAGATAATAAGAGATGTGCATATGTGTTATTTTTTGATGGCTAATTTGTTGAGGATCGGAATGGCCTTGGCCAGGATTTCAGTTTCTTCTTTAGTAAGCGTTTCATCGATCGATTTTTTTAACCACTCGTCCCGTTCGTAACGGGTTTGCTCGAGTAGATCGCGACCCGCCGCAGTGAGCGAGATATATACTTTTCGTTTGTCTTCCTTGGCGGCCACCTTCTTGATAACACCCGCTTTTTCCATTCCTGTAAGGATTTGGGACATAGACTGGGGTGTGATCCGGGTGAGAACTGCCAGTTCGGTTGGCTGAATCCGCTGGTGGCGGGCAATATGCCCCACAGTCTCTATCTCGGTCATCGAGCAGCTTGCCACCGAGGACATGGTTTTTCGAAGGCCTTTATAGAGACCCGAAATGGCCTGTCGAAGCGAGGAAGCGAGGGTAGTTGTGTTCATTATATGTAGATAAACTAATTAGTTTACCTAACAAAAATAGAGAAATTTTCGAGTATTGGAGCAATTCCGGGTAAACTTTTCGGTGAATGGTGCAGGTGCGGTCGGTAAACAGGGATTAAACCGCCCGTCATTTTCCGGCGCCGCGGGCGGGTGAATTAAGTATATTCGAATCTATGAGAAAACTTATCGTCACCTCCGTTGTGCTGGCGCTGACTACTGCAGGCGTCTATGCACAAGGTCGCCGCGAAGCGGGGCCTGACCAGGCGCCAAAGGACCCGGTCGTAGAAGCTATCCAAAAGGAAGAACACGACAATTCCCAGCTGCAGCTGCTGGCGCACGAGTTGTTCGACAGCATCGGACCCAGGCTGGTAGGGACGCCACAGATGGAGGAGGCCCGGGATTGGGCGCTCGCAAAATACACCGGTTGGGGCATCCATGCAGAGGCTCAGAACTGGGGGGTGTGGAGAGGATGGGAAAGGGGGATATCTCATATCGATATGGTATCGCCGCGCGTGCGGAGCCTGGAAGCTACGCAACTGGCCTGGTGTCCGGGTATGGGCAACAAGACGGTGACGGCGGGCCTGGTCATCCTCCCGGATCTGCCGGATTCGGCGGCCTATGCGGCCTGGATGCCATCGGTGAAAGGGAAATTCGTCATGGTGTCCATGCTGCAGCCGACGGGCAGGCCGGACGACAACTGGCAGGAATTCGGGACCTCGGCCTCCTTCCAGAAGATGAAAGACAAGCGAAAGGAAATGACCGACAATTGGAACGCCCGCATTAAAAAGACAGGCTACACCACCCGTACTTTACCGGTCGCGCTGGAAAAAGCCGGAGCTGCCGGTGTCGTCTCCTCCTATTGGTCTGCGGGTTTTGGGGTCGATAAGATCTTTGGCGCCTATACGAAAAAAATCCCGTCTGTAGACATAATGCAGGAAGACTATGGCATGCTGTACCGGCTGGTCGAGTCAGGGGCTGATCCAAAGATCAGCGTCCATACGGAATCTAAGGAAAGGGGAGTGGTGCCTACTTTCAACGTGGTAGGCGGCATCCGGGGCACTGAGAAGCCAGATGAATATGTAATGCTATCCGCTCATTTCGATTCCTGGGATGGAGGCACCGGCGCCACCGATAATGGAACGGGCACCCTGATGATGATGGAGGCCATGCGCATCCTGCAAAAGGTATATCCGCATCCCAAACGGACGATCTTGGTAGGTCACTGGGGAAGTGAGGAAGAAGGGCTCAATGGTTCCAGGGCATTCGTGGAGGACCATCCGGACACCGTCAGCAAGTTGCAGGCACTGTTTAATCAGGACAACGGCACAGGCCGCGTGGTGAATATGTCGGGGCAGGGTTACCTTAACGCCTATGACTACCTGAGCCGCTGGCTGAGTAAGGCGCCCGCCGAGATCCGGGATACCATAAAGACCACCTTCCCCGGTGCGCCGGGCGGTGGCGGTTCAGACTTCGCTTCCTTCGATGCGGTGGGTGCGCCGGGATTCTCACTGGGCGCTTTAAATTGGTCCTACGGCACTATTACCTGGCATACCAACCGCGACACTTATGACAAGCTGGTGTTCGACGATCTGAGCAATAATGTAGTGCTGGTCGCCATCCTGGCTTATATGGCAAGCGAAGACCCCAACCGGGCTTCTACAGAGAAAGCAGTGATGCCGATCAACCCGAGGACGGGCGAACAGACAAAGTGGCCTATCCAGGTGAAGGCTATCAGACGGGGAGGCTTGGATTGATAAATCCCCCTGCTTTGTTCGCCGGCTCCGTTATCAAGTTCAGCTAAGATGAAAAAATTCTCAGCGCATATTGACATCATCGGGATCAATCCTTTCGTTCCCTTGCCGGAGAAGGTGCTGGCACTGATTTGCAGGCAGGCGGGCAGAGAGAAAGGACCGATCCGCGTGCGCGGGACTATTAACAAGGCGCCATACCGCCAGACGCTGGTTCGGTATAAGGGGGTCTGGCGGCTGTATATTAATGGAGTCATGCTGAAAAATTCCCCTAAAAGGGTCGGGGAGAAGATCGTAGTAGAGATTGAATTCGATCCGGAGGAACGTAAGACGGAGCCGCATCCCCGGCTGATGAAGGCGTTGCAGCAGAATCCGGGGGCAAAAGTCGCCTGGGATAAACTGACACCCTCCCGGCGTTGGGAAATTACGCGAAATATTGCATCACTGAAAACGGAAGAGAGCATTAGCCGGAATATAGAACGGGCCATTCTTCATTTGACAGGGAAGGGAAGGTTTGTCGGAAGAGGGTAACCCGCACATCGAACCGTAAATCACCTTTTTCCACCTTTCGCAACATGCCTTATTTCTCAAACACGACCGAATCCGGCTTGGCGCCCAATTCTCCCAATATCCGGTTAAGGTCTTTCACCATTTGATCCGGACCGCAGACATAGAAAGGCCGGGAGAAATCCTTTATCTCCCGCTGCAGGAATGCTTTATCGATAGGACCTTTCAGGTAGGATGGGTCATCCTCCTTTGTCAGTATATAGTGCACATTTTGCCCCAGTATACTATTCAGCTCTTCGTGATAGATGATGTCCCCGGAAGTCTTATTGGAGAAAAACAGTTGATTTTGACCAATAGCCTTGTCTTTATGCAGCTGCCGCAGAATGGCAATAAAAGGAGTGATGCCCGCGCCCCCTGCAATAAAATAGCCGGGGCTCTTGTAGGCGATAGCGCCCCAGACATCGTGCAGGATCAGCTGGTCTCCCGCTTTTAAGGTATACAGCTCATTGGTGACCCCATGATGGTCCAGATAGGACTTGATCGTAAATTCAAGATAGGGATACTCGTTGAGACTCGTAAAGGTGAATGGATGCTTCTCCTCCCGCCAGCCTTCCTTATTGATGGCGACGTCCGTTGCCTGCCCCGGTCCAAAGCGATATCCCGCCGGCTTCTCCAGCCTGTACGCCCTGACATCATGCGTGACGTTTTGTATGGACAATATGCCGACGATATGCTGCTCCATAATATGAATTTAATACCTGAAAGGTAGCAATTCAAGTGCCACGCACTGACTCTGTTGGCTATAGATTGACGCCACCCGTCATTCGCTGGTATGGTCTTGTTTTCTTCGTCTTCCTCTAAGCGTAGCTTTCATTACTACAAGAGCACGTCAGTTTAAAATTCATTGTAAATCAATTAAATATGATGATAGTGCAAGTAAATGTATAATAATAGGCCATGTTTCTGATCGCATATCAGTGTGCGACTATATCGCATGGAAAAATAATTGTAATTTGCAGAAAATGTATACGTTAGAGACCATACTGGAAAAGCTGCGGCTACACAAGCCAGCGCTTCAAAAGAAATACCCCATCTCCCGGATGGGCGTATTTGGCTCTTACGCCCGTGGTGAAGCTACGGAGAATAGCGATATCGATATTGCTGTGGATCTCAACGGCCCGATGGGACTGAATTTTGTTGCTATGGCGAACGAAATTGAGGATTTGTTCGGGGTTAAAGTCGATGTTGTACCCAAGCGTTCAATCAAGCCTGCTTATCTTCCTTTTGTAGAAAAAGACATATTGTATGTCTAAACGCGTTCCCTCTATTGTCATAAATGACATCTTAACTTGCATTGATCACATAACGACCTACACCGCTAATTTGTCATTTGACGATTTTGTTTCGAACTTTCTGGTTATTGAAGCCTGTCTTTATAACATTCAAATTATCGGAGAAGCTGGTTCTCAGCTTCCCGATGACGTCAAGAATGATAGTTCCCATATTCCCTGGGCGCTCATAAAAGGCATGCGAAACCGTTTGATACATGAATACTTTGGTACTGATCTCCCTGTCGTCTGGAATGTAATTAAAAATGATCTTCCAGGTTTCAAATCGGATCTACAATCTATTCATAAAAAATTGGTAGGGCAAGGAAGATAAGATCCCGAGATTTTCTACACACTGTGTAGAAAATTGACCTGGAGCCAAAACCCTTCTAGAAAATCTATATTTGTTACTCAACTCGGAAAAATATGGAGCCACAAGGGGCATCGAAGGACCCGTTACACGGATTGACCCTGGAAAAGATCGTCACGCACCTGGCGGAGAGTTATGGCTGGGAAGAACTGGGAACACATATCCGGATCAGGTGTTTTACCGATAACCCCTCTGTGCAGTCCAGTTTGAAGTTCCTTCGGAAAACGCCATGGGCCCGGACAAAGGTGGAAAATTTTTACAAATATTCCCTCCGGAAGAATAAGCTGAAATAAAAAAATACCCCTCGCAAAGCAAGGGGTCACTTGTTATTCCAACTGGACGAATATCTCAACCCATCGCCACCTCCATCATCTGCTCGCTTTCAACATGCTCACCGTACGACCTTCTGATCAGTTCTTCCGCCAGATGCCGGTAATCCTTGGCGCCGTTTGAGCTACGGTCGTAACGAAAGATATCCTTACCTGCTTCCTGCGCTTTGGCCAATTGGATATTCGTACGGATCACCGTCTCGAACACCTTGCCGGGGAACTTCTCCTCCAGCTGTTTTTTTACGCCGACATTCATTTGCTTACGCTCGTCGTACTTGGTCATGACCATGCCCATCAGTTCCAGATGGGGATTGAGTTTTTTGCGAATGAGGTCGAATTGTCGCATGAATCCATACACTCCCTTCAGCGGCAGGAACTCGCCCGGTAGCGGGAGCATGACGTAATCGCTGGCCACCAGCGCATTCACCGTAAGCAGGCTGATAGAATGCGGACAGTCGATAAAAATGTAATCATAAATGTCGACCAATGGCTTCAGCAGGTCGTTGACCAGGTATTCCCTGCCCATGATACCTGCCATCTCTAACTCAACGATGGCCAGATCGATCGAGGCCGGAATCACATCGATCCCCGAAGCCGTAGAGACGATCGCCTTTGACAACTGACCCCCTTCCTGCAGGATCTCCTTCTTTAATTCAGAATACAGATTGAATCGGGGTTCATCCTCGATACCGAGCGATTGAGAAAGATTGGCCTGCGGATCGGCATCGATCAATAATACTTTATTACCTTGCTGGGATAAGGCGGCTCCTAAATTGAGGGCAGTAGTGGGTTTCCCCGAACCACCTTTTTGAATGGCAATCGAAATAACTGGCATATTTGCTTTTTTAAGGTTTAGTATGTTTAAAAATATACATAGTTTACCTTACGACTGCAAATTAGTTCCCCACCATTGTGGATTATTCCGCGGACCCACACCTTTAAAAATATTGATATGCAAAGAACGATTGGAGTCTTGTTGGTAGTGGCGGGTCTGGCCATGTTAATTTGGACGGGGTTTTCTTATACGAGACGGGAAAATGTGGTCGATGTAGGACCTGTGCATATATCTGCGGATCGGCAAAAAACCGTGACCTGGCCGCCGTATGCGGGAGGGGTACTGGTAGTAGTGGTACTGGTGGCTGGCCGGGGCCGAAAATAGCGGAAAGGCCAGCCTGGGTTATTTCTTGCAGGCCATCTTATCTGCGCCGAATTCCCATCCCCAATCGCGCATGGCAAAGATGATTGGGCGCAGTGTCAACCCCTTTTCCGTCATCGTGTATTCTACACGTGGGGGCACTTCCGCATACGCTTTCCGGGAGATGATCCCGTCGCTCTCCAGTTCGCGTAGTTGTTCCGAGAGGGTTTTCTTGCTGATGCCTTCGATTAGCCGGTGGATTTCGCTAAAACGGCTGATCTTGTAACTGATCAGGTATAAGATGACTACTTTCCATTTGCCGCCGATGATCTGGATGGTTGCCGATACAGGACAGCCGCCGATCGCCAGGAAACTCTCCTTCATTTCAGCAGGCATTTCAAGATGAGTGTTCACCGAATGGTATTTAGTATAAATATACATAGATTTTGCAAAGGATTATCTGGTTGTAAATCACCGATAGTAACCTTTTTGTAACCAGATGATCTTTTCGTTACCTATTTTTTACTTCAGCTAAAGCTGCTAATTTCAATCCCTTCACAAATATTTATTATGCGACTAATGAATACCAACTATTATCCTGCCACTATTTTTTGTCGGTTCCCTCAACCCGCATTTATAGAAAATATCGCAGGTGACGATCAGGGCAATCTCTATGTCACCAGCATCGATGAAGGTAAAGTATACAAAGTGGACGCTGTTGGGAAAACAGAAGACTATGCAGCCATTGAGGGACGCTTGGCTGGCATTGTTTCTGTAGATGAGAAGAGCTTTGTTTGCGGCGGCTGGTCTGCCGATGGCACGTCGACGATCTACCTTCTCGATGCGCAGCAAAGGCTTATCCCCAGACTCTCCTTGCCCGAAGCGTTATTTTTAAACGGAATCGCGAAGCTTGGACCGGACAGTTTCCTGATTTGTGATGCCTATGCCGGACTAATATGGAAATATGACCTTTTTTCGAACCGGGCGATACCCTGGCTTCGGCACGAACTCTTGACCCGTATCGATCCGGGTAATCCCATGCCGGCCGCCAATGGGATCAAGATATTTGATCAGACGATCTTCGTCTCTAATACAGCGCGTAATCTCCTGCTCGCTATCCCGCTGCTCGCCGATCGACCCGGCGAGCCGGAAATTTTTCTAGACGACGTCAACTTTGATGACTTCGCGATCGACCCAAGTGGAACAATCTATGCCACGACCCACATCTTCAATAGCGTGATCGAGATTAAGCCGGGAAAGCAACTTTCGGTTATTGCCAGTATAGAACACGGCCTTGCCGGGTCTACTGCTGCCTTGCTCGGCCGTACCGGCAAGGATCGCCGGATTCTGTATGTGACGACCAATGGGGGACTTTCCCTCCCGCCTGCAAGTGGATTGGAAGACGGGAAGATCGTTAAAATTAGGCTCCGATGACGGCGATACCCAAATACCCTAATCGCATGGTTGTCAAATGGTCTGGCCCGGCTTCATTTCCCGTCCTGGGTCGTAACCAGCAGGCGCGGATCATTTTTTCAGCAAAGCGGTGATTTTAGCTTTAAATTCGGAAGGGCACTCCTTTAAAATTTTTGCTTTTTCGGCATCAGAAATGTTGCCTGCATTCAACCAGGCTTCGAGGTTTGACTTATAGATACTTTGGTCGTAGTTGTGACGTATTTTTCCGTCTTCGAAAAAGGTGTAGTCATTATCTAGTTGACCGTTGGGTACTGATATAGTAACTATTTCTTTAGATGTATTACTCATCGCGGCAATTGTTTTTCAAATTTCTCTTTACCTTAGGCCAATGCAAATCGTAAGGCAATATATGAAAATAGGCGCAGTATTAATTTTTACCTTATTTACTGTGACTGGCCATTCGCAAAATACTATCAACAATTACAAATATGTACTTGTACCACAAAAGTTCGATTTTTTAAAAGACGAGGATGAATATGGGTTGAATAGCACAACAAGATTACTGTTGGAACAAAAGGGGTTTGTTGTTTTTTGGGGTAATGAAAATTTGCCGCCGGCCTTGGCCGCCAATAGATGCACTGCCCTTATAGCTGAGGTAACCCAGAGAAAAGCAATGTTCAGTACGAACCTAACCCTACTGTTGAAAGACTGCTCAGGCAATATTATCTTCAAAGGCAAGGAAGGCAAAAGCAGGGAAAAGGAATACAATGTAGCCTACGACGAGGCCTTAAAAGATGCCTTCTCCTCGTTCAATAGTGTACCCTACAAATATGATAGTTCGATAACGATACAACAACCCCAAATACTTTCTGTTACGACTGCTACTTCGCCTCAGGTGCCGGTATCAGCACAGCACGCCGTAGTTGATATTTCGGGAACATTATATGCTCAGGTCATACCCAACGGCTACCAATTGATCGATACAACGCCGAAAAAGGTATTGGCGCTGCTTAAGACTTCGGTGCAGGATTGTTTTTTGACTGAAGCCGGCGTGGGAGGTCCCAATGGCATTGTCTTCAAAAAGAATGGAGAGTGGTTTTTCGAGTACTATAAAGAAGGTACGCTCGTCTCTCAAAAATTAGAGATCAAATTCTGACCTCATCCGCCTAACGCCGGATACTATTTTTTCGCCCGTCCGCCCGTCCGCTCGCTTCGCCACCAGCCAAAAAAAGCCCCTCACATCGTCGGCGCATTCGCCGCTTCTTCAATTATTGCCAGCACTGCTGCAGGATGAGAGATCATCACCACGTGGCTGGATTCGATCTCTGTTGTTTTAGCTTTTATCCTTTTGGCCATAAAGCGTTCCAGGTCCGGACTGATCGCTTTATCGCTTTTGGAAACAATATACCAGCTTGCCTTGGTTTTCCAGGCAGGCTCGCCGCTTTTGTCCCCAAATACGGTTTGCGACGCCGGTATTTGTGTCGCATAGATCATATCCTGCTGTTTGGCAGACAAATCCTGTGCGAATACTGTGCCTACACCCGCTCTTGATAAAAAGATAAAACCATCCTGTGGCTCAAAATAGCTGCCCAGGGTATTTGTCGGGCCATTTGCCGATAAGGTAGGCACAGTTTCATCAAGATCAGGCGCGAAGGCGGCAACATATACCAGGCCAACTACTTTAGGGTCATTACCTGCTTGGGTAATGACAAACCCTCCCCATGAATGGCCTACCAATATCACATTGCCTTTTGCCCTGGCAATTGCACGTTTAGTAGCGGCAACATCGTCAGCCAGGGATGTGATCGGATTTTGAACTGAGATCACGGGGTAACCTTTAGCTTGCAGCGCTTCTATTTGCGTCTCCCAGGAAGAGCCGTCTGCCCAGATACCGTGAACAAATATAATGGTGGGTTTGGCGGTTGATTGTGCACGTAGATTTAAGGTGCTTATTAGTACAACCAATAGTACTGATAGCATTTTGGCATTTTTCATTGTTTTGATGTTTTATTGTTATTGGAAAGATAAGTTGATTAATGGGCAGCTGCAAACGCTTCCGCACTTTGTATGGTAGTAGTAAGTGATACTTCCACATTGCCCCTGGTAGCATTAGAATACGGGCAAACCTGGTGCGCTTTTTCAACTAAGGCATTCGCCGTTTCCTGGTCAACATCGGGCACGTTTACGGCTAAGGTAACCACCAATGCAAAACCGCCCGCGTTATTTGAACCAATACCTACATGTGCCCTTACGGCTGTTGTGCCTGTTGTTGCCTTTTCGTTTTTAATCACGTGGTTAAGCGCGCTGTCAAAACAAGCGGAGTATCCCGCTGCAAATAATTGTTCAGGGTTGGTGTAATCGCCGCCTGCGCCACCTAACTCTTTTGGCATTCTTACTTCCAGGTCGAGTACTTTATCAGATGATACTACGTGACCATTTCTACCGCCTGTTGCGGTGACTACTGCTGTGTAAATTGCTTTTACTGACATGCTTCTATTATTTATTAATTTGTTTTGTCCTTTCAAGTATAATAGTAATTGTATCCCGGAGCGACCCCATTTCTTCATTGCTTAAGCCTAAGCTGCATTTAAATGATTCAGGTATAGATACTGCCTTTTTTTTTAAAGTTGCACCGTTTTTACTAAGACTGATCATCATCACCCTTTCGTCTGCAGTACTTCTTATGCGACTAATCAGTTGCTTATTCTCCAGTTTTTTTAGAAGAGGCGTTAAGGTTCCCGAATCAAGTAATAGCTTTTCGCCTATTTCTTTTACAGATAGCTCCTGATACTCCCATAATATCAGCATCACCAGGTATTGCGGATAAGT
>PMUF01000487.1 GCA_003167015.1 Chitinophagaceae bacterium
CTAGTATACCTACGACGGGAGCGGTCTGGCCGTTCAGGGTGAGGAATTTACCGAGGGCCTGGTCCGGTTGTTGAAAGCCGAGAGCATGGGCGTAGGTCTCATTGATCAGGAATTCGTTGGCGCTGTCTCCGGGTCTGACGTTGTGTCCTGCCAGGAGCTTCATCTGATAGGTCGAAAGGAAGTGTTCGTCGGCGGCCAGTATCGAGACTCTCAGTTCTTTGTCTTTTCTGCCTTCGTATTGAACGGGGAGGTCTATGATGGCGGTGCCCATGGGGGCGTGTTCCTGGAGGGTAAGTTGGGCGATCGAGGGCAGGCGTCGCAGTTCCGCGGCCAGGGTTCTCATCTGGGGGGCGTCACCCCGGAGGGTAATGATGGCGTCTTTGTTGAAACCCGGGTTACTGTCCAGCAGAAATCCGATCTGGCGGCCTGGCCGGCGGTGAGGACGATGCTGAAGGGATGTAGGAGGGCGGTGGCGGGGTTGCCGGCGAGCCAGTCATAATGGAAGACGGAAAAGTAAGCGGTATCGGCGATGATGGTTTGGGCCGATGGGATGTGGACGAGGGTCTTTACCCTTGAGGCGCCGGCCGGCGCGGGGATGGTGACGTCGGCGGGGTAGGGGTAGAATCCGGAGATCGCTTCGATGCCTGGGATTTCCTGCCGGCAGGCGGCGAGAGCTGGTGGCGGGATGTTTTCGCCATAGCCTTCGGCGGCAAAGCTATTGCCCACGTCTTCCTGAATCCGGGCTCCGATGCGGTAGATCCTGTTGCCGGCGGGGTGGAAGTCGTCGAAGCTGAACTCGTAACTGGCGACGATATAGATGATGATGCAGGCGCAGATGCCGATGGAGAGGCCGGACAGGTTGATCAGGGCGTATATTTTATTCCGGGTCAGGCTACGCCAGGCGGCGAGCAGGTAGGTGCGGAGCATGCATTAGTTTTCCTGTAGATGCGGAAGAGGTGGGATTCCATAAGGGCTACTCGGTCTTCAGGCTTTCTGCCGGGTTCATGCGGCCGGCGCGGATGGCATGGAAGCTGACTGTTGCGAAGGCGACGACGAGCACTGCGGCGCCGGCGAGGGGGAATACCCACCAGGGCACTGTGATGCGGTAGGAAAAGTCGTTCAACCATCTGGTGGCGGCGACCCAGGCCAGGGGTACACTGATGGCAAACGCGATGCCGATCAGGATGAGGAAATTTCTTGCGAGAAGCAGGGAGATGTTCAGGAGGTCAGCACCGAGTACCTTGCGGATACCTATTTCTTTGGTGCGCTGTACGGTGCTGATGGCGGCGAGGCCGAAGAGTCCCAGCAGGGCCAGGAAGATGGCGAGGGCGGAGAAAAGGGTGAACAGCTGGCTGGTACGTTGCTCGGTCTGGTAAAGGTGGTCATAATCTTCATCCAGGAAATGGTAATCGAAGGGACGGTCGGGAACGTATTTTTTCCAGGTTGTCTGCAGGCTGCCGATCTCAGCGGGCAGTTGGGTACCATTGAGGCGGACCAGCATATACCGGACATAAGACGTATCGGGGAAGATCATGAGCGGGCCTATGGGCTGGTGCATGGAGGTGAAATTGAAATCGCGGACGACTCCTTTGACAATGCCGGGCTGGCCTTTGGTGACCATCTTGCCGATAGCTTCCTGCGGCGTCCAGCCGATTTTGCGGACTGCGGATTCGTTGAGGATAAACCGGGCGGTAGGATGGGCGGAATCGTTGCCGGGATTGGTGGAGTTGCCGGCGGCGGCATTGGCGGAGAGGTCCGCGGCAGTGAAATCGCTGCCCGCCACCAGGTGCATGTTCATCGTCGAAATGAAATGGAGGTCGGAAGGAATAGCGTTGATGGATATGCGAACTTCTTCACGGCCGTTGTGGGCTGTCAGGGCATCGCCCCAGCCGACGGATACAGGAAGGTCATAGGCTCCGGATACGTTAGCGACTCCCGGCAATTGGCTGACAGCCGTCTTCAATGCATTGTAGCGGATGTGGGTCTGGTAGTCGATGGGCAGCACCAATACGTGGTCCCTGTCGAAGCCCAGGTCTTTGTTCCGGATGTAATTCATTTGCCGGAGGATGACGAGGGTGGTGATGATGAGGAACAGGGAGATGGTGAATTGAACAACGACCAGGGTGCGGCGTAATCCGCCATGACCGCCGATGATGCGGAAGCCGGAGCGAAGAATGCTGATCAGCCGGGTGCCGGAGAGGACGAGAGCCGGGTAAGCGCCGGCCAGCAGCCCAATGATGAGACCTATTGACAGGATGATGGCGAGGGGTTGCGGAGCCAGCAACGTGGCAGCAGTCAGGTGTTTGCCGGTCAGCCCATTAAAGGCGGGAAGGAGGCCGAGGCTGATGAACAATGCGAGGGTGAGTGCAATGAAGGCGATCAGCAGGGCTTCTCCGGTGAACTGTGTGAAGAGCTGGCCTCTGAGCGCACCCAGGACTTTACGGACACCAATCTCGCCCATGCGGGCGGAGGACTGGGCGATGGCCAGGTTGGTATAGTTGAAGCAGGCGATGGCCAGGATCAGCAGGGCGATAGCCAGCATGGCTATTCCGCCGATGGCAAATATCCACCAGCTGAGCTCGGTATGGTACGCAAAATTCTGCAGCCATTGATGGGTTGCCCACCAGGCAAAGGGCACGGCGATGACGAAGGCAATAGCCACCAAACGCACAAAATCTTTGGACAGCAGGGCAATGATCTGGGCTACACTGGCGCCAAGCACTTTCCGGATACCGATCTCCTTTGTGCGCTGGTTGGCGGTAAAAATAACCAGACCGAGCAGTCCCAGACAACTGATCAGGATGGCAACGCCGGCGGCCCAGGAAAGCAGCTTCGATAATTGCTGCTCTTGCTGGTAAAAGCTTTCGATGGTCTTGTCCAGGAACTGGTAATCGAAATCCTGGCCGGGATATACCGCTTTCCAGGCCAGCTGCATTTTGGCAATGGTCTTAGTCCAGTTGCCCGGAGAAGGGTTGAGCGCCACGTGCATGACATAGCCATATTTTTGACCGTACTGGAAGACCATCGGATGAATGGCGGTTCGTATGGAGGCCAGGTGGAAATCGGCCATGACTCCTACGATGTGAATGGCACTGTGATCTCCTTTCAGTGAATGCCCTACCGCATCCCCCGGCTGCTGAAAGCCCAGCATCCGGGCCAATGTTTCATTGACCAGGAACTCGTGGCTGGAATCGGAAGGCAATACATTCCTGCCGGCCACGAGCCGGATATTGTACAGACCGATAAACCCGGTGTCTCCTTCCCTTAGATCTACCGGGATGTCCAGTTCC
The DNA here is from genome assembly GCA_003167015.1 of Chitinophagaceae bacterium. Taxonomy (GTDB): domain Bacteria; phylum Bacteroidota; class Bacteroidia; order Chitinophagales; family Chitinophagaceae; genus Puia. The sequence goes on from PMUF01000487.1 coordinate 3,291, forward strand.
TTTTTCCCTTCCTGATATTTAATACTGGTGGTCATGCTGCCTCCAATGGCCGGAGGTTGGTTACCCAAACTCACGGCTTGTAGCTCCGGAATGCTGCGCAGCTTGTCCCGCAGCACGAATTTTTTGTTGTCGGGATGGGAAAAGTCAAACGGCACATAAAAATTAACGATGGCGTCTTTCCGGAATCCCATATCCTTTTGCATGGCATAATGGACCTGCCGGTTGACCACCAATACCCCGATGATGAAAACCTGCGCAATCACAAACTGGCTGACGGTAAGCGTTTGACGCAGCCAGACCCGACGGTTGTTGCCGGAAGCCGAAAGGGTTTGAGTTTTGGTGACCGACAGCGGTTTAATGCCGGTCAAAACCAATGCAGGGTAGAGCCCGGAAAGAAAACCCACTACCCCGATCAGGATCACCAGGAATAACAGGGTATGCGGCTGCAAGAGCCGCTGCACATCCAGGCCTTCCGGCATAAAATCGGCAAATCCCTTGATCAGCAGGGGGGTGATCAACAGCGAAAAAACCGTGGAGATGATCGTCAATAAGTAAGTTTCACTGAGGTAGCGGGCCAAGAGCTGTCCCTTGGAACTGCCCAATATTTTACGCATCCCGATCTCTTTAGCCCGTTCTGAAGCCTGGGCAGTCGACAGGTTGATGAAGTTGATGGACCCAAGCAACAAAATGAAAACGGCCAGCAGGGTCAGGTTGACCAGGATGGATTTGTTGGCTTTACCTTCCAAATTCTCATTAAAATGAATATCACTGAGGGGCTGCAGTTGCAGCGTACTCTTATCGTCGCGGGAAGTATGTTGCTTATAGATTTGCGAAATTTGCCCCTCGACCCTGGCGGCTGTAGCACCCGGTGACAGCTTTAGCAGGGCCTGGTTGATGGAATTGACAGAACCCCAATCCGACCATGCGTGGTCGTCTTTCAACCCGCTGGCCGGAATAGTGGCCAGGGTGATGAAGGCCTCATTATCAAAATCCGTTTTTGCCGTCAGGTCTTTTACAACGCCGGAAACGACGGTCCCGATGGAATCATCGATCATCAGGGTCCTGCCGACGATCTGTTGGATAGGAAGGTCCGGGAAATATCTCTTCGCCAGGGATTCCGTCAATACCAGCTGATAGGGGTTTTTCAAAGAGACAGCCGGGCTGCCGGCCAACCACTGATGCGGGAAAATGGAGAAATAATTGCTGTCAGCATAAATAAATTTGTCCTGTTTCCTGAAGATCCTCGGCGCTTTGTTATTAGCCTGGGGGACGGCCACTTTCGTGCCCCAGTCATTCATTCCCATCAAAAAGGTCGATTGCTCAATACCTGTCACCGGCGCCAACGAGCGCGGCAGTGGAACCGGTACACCGGCATTGTCAAAATTTTCCCCATGCAAAACGATCCTATAAATTCGACCGCCATCGGGTTCATACCGGTCAAAACTATAATCATATTGAACGATCAGGTAAATGACCAGGGCAGCGCTGATACCGATGGACAGTCCCAGAATATTGATGCTGGTGATGACCTTCTTTTTCAACAGGTTGCGCAAAGAGGGCTTTAGGTACTGAAAAAGCATAAGATGGTTGATTTGTTTTACATTCGTCGTGAACAAGGGTCTCAACCGAAAATACAAAAAAACTACTACTTATGAATCGTCGACATTTTCTCCGGAGCAGTTCGCTCACGGGGTTCAGCTTTTCTGCATTGACCTTTGAATCATTTTTCTCCCCTGCCGCGCTATTGACGGCCGGCAGCCGCAACGCCGCCGATTTCCCTTTGCAGGAGGCGACCATCGGCGAATTGCAGCAAAAAATGGCCAGCGGCGAATACAGCTCGGTGTCCATCACGAAAATGTATCTCCGGCGGATCGAAGCCATCGATAAAGATAAAAAAGGGCCCGCCCTGAATGCAGTCATCGAGCTGAATCCCGATGCGCTGACGATAGCGGAGGGCCTGGATGCCGAACGAAAAGCCGGCAAAGTGCGGGGCCCGCTGCATGGCATCCCCATCCTCATCAAAGACAATATCAACTCCGGCGATAAGATGATGACCACGGCAGGATCGCTGGCGCTGGAAGGGCACAGGGCCGCAAAGGATGCCTTTATCGTCAGCCAGCTGCGGATGGCAGGGGCGGTACTGTTGGGAAAGACCAATCTGAGCGAATGGGCTAATTTCCGGTCGTCGCGCAGTACCAGCGGTTGGAGCAGCCGCGGCGGCCAGACGAAGAACCCCTACCTGCTAGCCCGCAATCCTTCGGGCAGTAGCGCCGGCTCCGGTTCGGCGGTATCGGCCAATCTTTGTGTCGTGGCCATCGGTACCGAGACCAATGGCTCCGTCGTATCGCCCTCCTCCGTGAATGGCATCGTCGGCATCAAGCCGACGGTAGGGCTGCTGAGCCGCAGCGGCATCATTCCCATCTCGAAAACGCAGGATACGGCCGGCCCCATGGCCAGGACGGTAAAAGATGCGGCTATCCTGCTGACAGCGCTGGCCGGCGTCGACCCGGAAGACCCGGTGACACAGGAAAGCCAGGGGAAGGCCAAACAGGATTATACTATCTTCCTGGACCCGAATGGCCTGAAAGGGAAAAGGATCGGCGTGGAGAAATCCTTTCTGACCAACGGGCATGAGGGTGTTCTGGCCCTGTTCCATGAGGCGCTGGACCTGCTGAGGCTGCAAGGCGCGACTGTCATAGAAATCGATCTGCAGAAACAACTGACCGATGCCAACGCAGCCGAAGGGGTAGTGCTGCAATACGAATTCAAGGATGGACTGAACCGTTATCTCGCCACGGCTACCGATGCCAAAGTTAAAACCCTGGCCGACGTCATCGCTTTCAACCTGAAAAACGCCAAAAGAGCCATGCCCTGGTTCAGACAGGAAACGCTGGAAAGGAGTGAAGCCCGGGGCGGCCTGGACAGCATCGAATATACCGACGCATTGAAAAAGCTGCTGACGGCACGCCAGATCATCGATGACGTGATCAGGCAGAACCAGCTGGATGCAATCTGCGGCACGACTAACGGGGTAGCCTGCTGCATCGATCTGATATGCGGCGATTACCGGACAGGCTCTGGCTTTTCCGGACCGGCGGCCATGGCGGGGTACCCGCATGTCACCGTACCCATGGGGACAGTGATGGACCTGCCTGCCGGCATCTCCTTCATCGGCGGCGCCTATACGGAGCCCCAGCTGCTGACTATCGCCTATGCCTATGAGCAGGCCTCCAAAAAGAGAGTGGCCCCGGCATTTATTGACGCCCCTATGCCGGGTCTTATGGCATAGGCGCCTCACAGGCACAGGCCGATTATTTCAGCCTGTTGCCGAAAAAGGCAAGACTATGGGCCCAGGCCTCCCTGGCGCCCAGCGGATGATAGCTGGCCCGGTCGTCACAGTTGAAGCCGTGGTCGGCATCGGATATCACCACATTGGTATAGGACTTACCGGCCGCTTTCACTGCCCCGATGACCTTGTCGATCGTCTCCTGCGGGATATGCTGGTCTTTTCCGCCCCAGAAGAAAAGGTGATTGGCGTGCAAGGCAGGCGCCAGGTCTACGAGCTGATCCAGTCGGCCGCCATAATAAGAGACCGCTGCGGCCAGCGGCAACGTGGCATTGGCCAGGAAAGAGACCCTGCCACCCATACAAAAGCCGATGCTGCCGATCTTATCCTTTTGTACAACGGATTGCTGCTGCAGCCAATCATAAGAGGCTTTGAGATCGGCCGACAGACCATCCTGAGTAATAGCCTGCATATGGGGCGCGACAGAAGGAAAATCGGTATAGGCTGCCTCCAACCGGCGGACGGTACGATGAAACAGGTCGGGCGCTACCGCGATATAACCTTCCTTGCACAGGCGTTCCGTAATGCTGCGGATGTGGCCGGTGACGCCAAAAGCTTCCTGCAGAACAATGATCGCGGGGAAAGGGCCCTTACCTTCCGGGGCGGCGACATAAAGGTCCATGTCGGTACCGTCCCCGACAGGAATCGTGTTGAATGCGTGATTAATCATGTGACGTGAAAAATTTGCGCTAAATATACTGTTTTACCGGAAGGATGAAAGCTACTACGCGATTTAATAGTAAATGGGGATTATAGCGCAGAGCGGGTGGCCGCGATAATGTGGCCGGTGGCGTTGTCCTGAAGGAAAGCGATGATCTCTTCGTCGGAGGTGGCTACATCCGAAGGCAACGAAAGAGATCCGGCGCCGCTGCCGGTGGCATCCACTTTGACGGCCTGCAACTGCCGTACGATTTGAACGTGGGATAGCGTGCGGCCGCTGTTTTCGCCGGCCTTTACCTGTGACGTCGCGGACTGTTGCACGATAGCAACCAGCAGAGAGGTGTTATGGCCTGCGTTACTGGCCTGGTAGCGCCAGGCTACCTTGCCCTTGTCCAGTCTGACATCACTCAGCGTCAGTTGCGCAGTCGACACCTCCTGCAGCCCGTTGCTGATGGCCTTGCGAATGGAGGGCTCCTGCGATCCGACAAATTCTTTGCTGCCGTTGACAACCACCTGAGGCGTATAGACGGATTGAAGCCTGAGCCATGCAGCGTATTGGTTTTGCCGCTGTGAATAAGCGGCGTCACTGAAAATATCATTCCAGCCCAGCCTGTTCCAGTAGTCGACGTGAAAGGCCAGGATATACACCGGCTGATCTTTGCTCTCCTGCTGGATGCGGGCCATCAGTTGGTCGGCCGGAGGGCAGCTGGAGCAACCTTCGGAAGTAAATAGCTCGACAACGGCGAACCCCTTGACGGGATCAGATCCTTTGACCGGGTCGCCCGTGCCCGCGCCTGCGCTGCCGCAGGCAGAGATGTCGACGACGGCAAACAACAGGCTGGCGGCCAGGGTAGCTATTTTTAATGCTGTCCTATTCATTGGCAGGTTAAACTTACGAATAATTATGATGCCCCGATCCGATTATAATGTCCCGATTACGACCACCAGGCTGGCAAGGTCCTGGTTAATACTGCGGATGGTCGACTGCAACTGGTTGAGCATAGCGGCACGGGTATGCAGCTCGTCGGAGTGGTAGTAGCCGCCACTACCGAACAACAGACCTTCTTTGTCCTTGTCAGCCTTGCCATCGAGCTCGAACTGCAGCCAACGGCTGCGGATACTTTCAGCCAGGGTAACGCTGCCGCTATTGCTGAACTGCCGGGTATGCAGCATCTTCCAGACGAAGAGGGGATAACCGGCATTGACAGGCGTCTGGTCCCAGATAGACTTCAGGAGATTCCTTTCATGGTAAAATTCTATTTTCCGGCCTTTGGGATTGATCGTCGACAATGCCAGGGCAGCACTGACGAGTCCTCCGCTGATACCTACCGCGGCCTGGGTATTGTGCGGAGAGATCAGGGCAGTGGCAGCAGTGGTCAATGCACCGACCACGACCGATGCGATAGTGAGACGATGGTTCAGCTTGCTATTGAGATTGTCGAGATAGATCCCCGCCAGGTTGGCCCTTTCTTCTTCGCAATCCAATTCGGCCACCACCGCCGCCGATTCCGTTTGCGCTACCAGGATGCGCTGATCGATCTTTTGTTTCAACGACAGCCGCCGCAACTCGCGGGCGCTGTCAGCCGGGATAGTCAGCAGTTCGGCGAGGTAAGCATCAATGCCCAATATATTGCAGAGAAGACTATCATGGGACGAAAGCCGCCCGGGTGGAATAGGATGGAGACCGCTGTCGGGCCAGGCAGGGTTCACATAGGTGACCGTAGGGGTGCAATAGCTGTGCTTGAAATTGTTCTCCCTGGCCCGGGACACCCGGGCGGTCTGGCAGGAATAAGTAACAATAATGCAGTACAGAAAGACCAGCCAAAAACTGCTTTTCATCATCGGGTAAACCGTTATTTGATATGGTAAAATAAATTATATTTATGCTAACCAAAAACTATAATATGATTATCCTTTACCTTCTTGCAGGTCTTATCGTCCTGTTCCTGGTAGTGGCTGCAGTGGTGGGAACGGGATGGACATTCGAAAAATCGATCCTCATCCAGGCGCCCCGTGCCAGGGTATGGGATCATATCAGCTCACTCAGCTCCATCAACCGGTGGAACCCCTGGCTGGACCGGGACCCCAATCTTCACCAGGAATTGACCGGAATGGATGGCACACCGGGAGCCACTTATTCCTGGGACAGCAAAGTGGCCAATGTCGGCGCCGGCCGGCAGACCATCCTGGTCGTCACCGCACCTACTGAAATGACGACGCGGATCCAGTTTATCCGGCCTTTCAAAGGACTGGCAGAGTCCTACATCCGGCTGGAGGAAGAGCGTGGCGCCACCCGGGCAGCCTGGGGAATCGAAAGCTCAACCCCCTACCCTATGAATATCATCAAGGTGTTCGGAGTCATCAAAAAAAACATGAACCGGGATTTCGGCAAAGGGTTGAGCAAGCTGAAGGAAATTTGCGAAAAATAGGTTCCGGCAGCCTATTTTTGCGGCTCCAACCAAGGTTATGAATAAAAGACAAATCCTTTCGCTTTGCACCCTGTTCGTGACGGCCGTCGTACTGATCTCCTGGGGCGTCACCGGCCATCGTACCATCGGTAGAATCGCTGCCAACCATCTCAGCCCACAGGCAAGCGCCGCTGTCCGGGAACTGCTGGGTAATGAAACATTGGCCGAAGCCTCTACCTGGGCAGACGAAGTGCGAAACCAGCCAGACTACAAACATACCGGGCCCTGGCATTATATCAACCTGCCTTTAGGCCTGACTGAGCCTGCATTCGAACAGGCAGTGAAAGGGATGACGCAGGAAAATGTATACAGTGCCTTATTGCAGCAGGAACGGGTCCTGGGCAGTACTGCTTCCTCGAAAGAACAGAAGATCGAAGCCCTGAAATTCATCGTTCACTTCATCGGCGATCTTCACCAGCCGATGCATGTCAGCCGGGAAGAGGACAAGGGCGGCAATACGATTCAGGTCAATTATGCAGGAGTAGGCACGAACCTGCATGCCCTGTGGGATAGCAAGCTGTTGGATCACCTGGGATTGGACGATCAGCAGCTGGCACAAAAAGTTGACCAGGTCAGCGCCGCCCAGGTCGCAGCGTGGCAGAACGACCCGCTGATCAAATGGATATGGGAAAGCTATGAGATCAGCTCAAAACTATACGCGGAGATCGATGCCATGAATGGCCGCAGCATCGATGACAGCTATTACCAGGCCCATATTCAAATTGTTCAGCAAAGGATCGAAATGGCAGGAGTCCGGCTGGCAGGCGTCCTCAACAGGATCTTTGCCAGCGGGCTGGCAGTGAGCAACGCTTCCGGCACGCCGGTGACGAGTGGAAGTCTGGCGACGGGAAACGCGCAGGCGACTGCAAACAGCGGTACGGCGAAGACGATCGATATTCACGACGCTGCGAACCATTATAACGAATATGTACAGGTATCCGCCGTAGTCCATGGCTATAAGGCATTAGACAATATGACCCTGGTTAACCTGGGTGCTGCCTATCCCGACCAGCTGCTGACCGTTGTACTGCGGGGCGATGCCAAAGACATATACAGTGGCTGGGATGGACAGACGATCAGTGTCACAGGAAAAATAGTCTCTTATAAAGACAAGCCCGAAATAGTCGTCACCGATCCGAAGCTGGTCGTGGTGGCGAAGTCAAAATAGGAAAAAAAGCGAACAGGAATAAAGTATGCTGCATCTCAAGGGCAGATTCCGTCAGGAAAAGCAGCAGCACCAGGGCTACGGTAAAGCCGGCTGTCGGGGTACCTGCCGAGCGGGCGGCGCCGATCAGCCAAACGATGCATAGCATGAAAACACCCGCACCAAAAATACCGGATCGCACGAGCACTTCGATGTATTCATTGTGAAAATTATAGCCCAGGTANNCCGGCGTCCAGGTATTTCTGATCGAGCAGGTCCTGGCTGTCGCCGGCGCTGACGCCGAAAACCCAGGCCTGGTGTTCCTGAAGGATATCAAAGGCGTATCGCCACATGAGCAGTCGCAGAGATAATCCGTCAAAACGGGAATAGTTGGCTTCCGGCAAGTGCAGATCTCTGCAGCGGCGGCTGAAGGGATTGTCTGTAAAAGCCAGCAAACCTGCTCCCATGATGATCAGCAGGCCGATGCCGGCGATCTTTCTGACTTTCATCTCCCGCCGGAATTGGCCGGCCAACCAGCCGATGAATATAGCCATCAGCAATAGTACCAGCAGCCGGGAGGAAAGCAAAATCATTATACCGGTGAAGAAAACGATCAGCCCGATGCGTAACCAGCCCGGAGCATCGCGCGAA
>PMUF01000116.1 GCA_003167015.1 Chitinophagaceae bacterium
GGGAGTTTCTGCTGATCGAAATCCCTATCACGCTGTTGCTGACGATATTGGCGGTTATTTTGTACAGGAATATCACCATAGAGAATGCGCAAAAGAAAAAATGGGTAAGGGGGATGATCCGGGGGACGGGGATGAAGTCTCTTACCCGGGCGATGGACTTCATGAAAGAAATTGAAAATTTTAAAAACGAGTAGCGGTATTTAAAATATTTTCCCTGCTCGTCCGTCTTCCCCCTATAGAGGATATATCTCTATTTGTTCATTTTTAAAAGTAAAAACATGTACTACAACGAGTCATGGGCCGCAAAAGGCCATCAGGGCCACTACGGCCATCATCATCACGGAGGCAGGGAACGGCATCTGCAAACCCGGTCAATGGAAAGAGCAGCCGTCAACATTTACAGGACGGACAACAGTTTCGAAATACTGGTGTTCGCTCCGGGCAGGATCAAGGAGCATTTCCACCTGGGGATCAGCGGGGGTGAGCTCAGCATATCGTATACGCCGCCGGAAGGCTTCCCCAGGCCGGACTGGATTCGCCGGGAATATAGCCGCGGCGGGTTTGTGAGGACTTTTGAACTGGATGAGTCGGTCGATCCGGCGGGCATCCGGGCGAAGTATGAGGATGGGGTGCTGCAGGTATCCCTGCCCCTGATTCCGGGCAAGGAACGGACGAGCCAGGAAATTCCTGTGCTGTAGATTTTTTATTGATTCCTCAATGACCAGGTGGCGCCTTCGGGCGCCATCTTTTTTTTGGCGGAAGGCGGCTCGCGCCGGCAGCGGACAGTCTTTGTTGCAAAAGCGGACAGCGGGCGGGGCTTGGCGAGTTGTAATTTATTGATTGATAACGGGCTGCGGATCTGGCACTCCATTGGTGGCGATTGACCCATGATACGTAATTATTTTACCGCAGCGATCCGCCATCTCCAAAACAACAAAGGGTTCAGCATCATGAACATTGCCGGGCTGGCGGTGGGCATTACCTGCGCTGCCCTGATCTTTCTCTGGGTCGAAAACGAGTACGCATACAACCATAATTTTCCTAAAAGGGATCACCTCTACCGGGTCATGGAGATTCAGACCTATGAAGGGAAGCCGGCTACATTTATTGGCACGCCGGGACCACTGGCGGAGGGGCGGTCAAAGCGGAGATCCCGGGCATAAAGAACACGGCCAGGACATCGCTGGGTGATAATTTCCAGCAATTGTTCTCGCTGGGAGATAAGGGCGTCAATGAACAAGGCAAATATGCCGACTCTTCCCTGTTGTCCTTGCTGGATCTGCCCTTTGTATATGGCTGCGCAGCTGACGCCTTTAAGGATTTGCATACGGTACTGATCAGTGAGTCGATGTCGGTGAAATTCTTCGGGCATGCAGATCCCCGCGGAAAGAGCCTGAAGGTAGAGAACGGCCAGGAATATACTGTGACCGGCGTATTCAAAGACCTTCCGGAGAATTCCTCCTTTCAATTTCAATGGCTGATGTCTTTCGAGGTATACCGGCAGCAGAACGACTGGCTCAAATACTGGGGAGCCAATGGACCTGCCACCTTTGTAGAGCTTCAGCCGACGGCAGACGTGGCGGCCATCAACCATAAGCTGAAAGGATACCTGGCAACTAAACAGAACGGATTGAAAACACAATGTTTTCTCTTCCCCATGAATGACTGGAATCTGCGGGCTCATTTTACAGACGGAAAGCAGGATGGTGGCAAGATCAAATACGTGCATTTATTTTCGCTGATTGCCTGGATCATTTTGCTCATCGCCTGTATCAATTTTATGAACCTGGCCACCGCGCGTTCGGAGCAGCGGGCAAAGGAAGTAAGCGTCCGGAAAGTGATGGGGGCCCGCAAAAACTGGCTGATCGGCCAGTTCATCGGCGAGGCCTTGCTGGTGTCCTTTACAGCGGTTGCGCTGGCTGTGCTCCTGTTGTACTGGACGATACCCTATTTTAATCAGCTGGTACATGAAAACCTGTCACTGCGCCTCTTCTCTCCCTGGCATATCGGGTTCTTAATGGGGATCGGGTTCTTAACCGGGCTGGTGGCCGGAAGCTATCCGGCTTTTTATCTTTCCTCTTTCAATCCCATCAGGGTCTTAAAAGGTACCCGGCTGAAAACTTCCCTGTCCAACCTTTTTGTGCGCCAGGGACTGGTTATCGCCCAGTTTTCCATTTCTATATTGCTCATCATCGCTACGGCTATTGTGTATCAGCAGGTGCAATACGTCAGAAACCGGGATATGGGATACAGTAAGGATAATACGATCTATCTAAACCTGCAAGGATCGGCAGCTGCCCACACCGGGGCGGTAAGGGAAGAGCTGCTCAGGACGGGGGTGGTGGAAAATGCGGCCACGAGTGACTTTCCTATACTCGCGATCTGGAACAATACCGATAATTTCAGCTGGAAGGGAAAAGATCCTACCTCGAATGTACTGATCACGCATGAAGCTGTCAGTCCGGCATACCTGTCCACGATGCATATGCAGCTGCTCAGCGGAAGGGATTTCTATACCACGGGGGCGGATAGCACATCGGTCATCATTAATGAATCTATGGCTGCCCGCATGGGTAAAGAAGGGAAAACAGGGGCGTTGCTCAAGGATGATAACGGTCAGACGGTGACGGTAGTAGGCATTGTCAAGGATGTTGTGTACAACGATATGTACCGTTCCTGGGGTCCATTGATCCTGTATTGTAATACCGGCGAGACGGCAGGTGTTCTGAATATTCACCTCAGGGCAGGGATGGATCTGGCGGCTTCCCTGGATAAGGTGGGTCGGGTGATGAAAAACTTTAGCCCGGCTTATCCTTTTGATTATACATTCCTGGATGAGGAGATCGGCAGACAATTCAAGGCCGAGGTCCTGATCGGAAAGCTGGCAGCCGTCTTTGCCGCTCTGGCTGTATTTATCTCCTGCCTGGGCCTGTTTGGATTAGCGGCTTATATCACGGAGCGCCGGGCCAGGGAAATCGGTATCCGTAAGGTGCTGGGGGCAACGACTCCGTCGCTGGCGGCTCTGTTGTCGGGAGACTTTTTGAAGTGGGTGCTGGTGTCTTGCGGAATCGCTTTTCCTTTGGGATGGTGGATCATGCATTCCTGGCTGCAAGGGTATGATTACCGGACGTCGATCCATTGGTGGACATTCGGTCTTGCGGGCATCGGGGCGCTGGTGATCGCGCTGATGACGGTGAGTTATCAGGCGCTGAAGGCAGCCCTGGCCAATCCGATAAAAAGTTTAAGGTCCGAATAGCGAGCGTCCTGTCCCCCGGATTTTATTTTCCCTTAAAATGCGGCTTGCGTTTTTCGAGAAATGCGGCGGCCCCCTCCTGCATGTCTTCGGTGCCGAAGCATTCGCCGAAGGCGGCTTGTTCGCGGAGGAACCCGTTGCCGGCCTCTCTCCCGCCTCTCAGTGATTCATCATCGCTCTTGTCGTCGCCGCCGAAAGGATCGGGTTCCCAACCGGTGCTGCTATAGGCGATGCCATCACCTGCTGCAATGTTGGCGCATTCGATGATCCGGGCGATGGCGAGGGGCGCCTTATCATTGATGACAGACAACAGCTCCCGTGTTTTGGTCAGCAGTTCATCCTGTTCGGTGACGATGTAATTGACCAGTCCCATGACATGAGCCTCGGTGGCTTCAACCATGCGGCCGGTCAGCATGATCTCCAGTGCGCGGCCTTTGCCGATGAGCTGGGTCAGGCGTTGGGTGCCGCCGTAGCCGGGGATGAGGCCGAGGTTGACTTCCGGCTGGCCGAATTTGGCGGTCGTGACGCAGAGCCGGAAATGGCAGGCCATGGCGAGTTCGCAGCCGCCGCCCAGGGCGAAGCCGTTAATGGCTGCAGCGATAGGCTTGGGGGATGATGCGATGCGGAAAAAGATGTCAGAGCCTTTGGCGGAGAGGGCCTGGCCTTCTTCGCGGCTCAGTCCCATGAATTCGGAGATGTCGGCGCCGGCCACGAAGGCCCGTTGTCCGGAGCCGGTGATGATGGCGCTGCGGATCTCCTTGTTGGCATAGATTTCGGTGACGACTTCACCGAGTTCGGCGATCACCGTCTTGTTGAGGGCGTTGAGCTTGTCCGGCCGATGGATCGTAACGGTGAGGATGTTGTCGGTGAGGTCTGTGAGTAAGGTTTTATACATGGCCATTTTTTTAGTGGTGAGCCTGTCAAAAGTACGCAATGTGGGGGATGACGGCAAAATGTCGTAGAGATGTCGCAAGGAAAAATATAGGGGTTGCCTTATTTTTGGTGGCGACATAAACCTTCTATGATGGACGATCTACTGGTTGGGCAACGGATAAAGGCATACAGGCTGCGTGCGGGAATTTCGCAGGAAACGCTGGCCGAAAAGACAGGGTTGAGCCTGAGAACGATCCAGCGGATCGAGAATGAAGAGACGCAGCCCCGGGGCGATAGTCTGCTTAGCTTTTCCCAGCTGGCGTTTATCCTCTTTCCGGGTCTTGGGATTGTGGCCCCGCTGCTGTTCTGGGTGATGAAGCGAGAGGAGATCGCCGGGGTGAACGAGGTCGGGAGGCAGATACTCAACTTCCAGATCACATGGCTGCTGGTGTTGGTGATTTTTGTCTGTTTTGTTTTCTGGCAGGGTGGGGACGGCCCATTACTATTGTATCCCCTTGCGATGGCATTGTTCTATGGCTTCAACCTCGTTCTGACGATCGTGAATGCTATCCGTGCCAGCAAGGGAAAGCATCTGGTCTATCCATCGACCATTCCTTTTATCCGGGCCTGAGTATCCGGGCCTTCGTCAGGACTTTGATTCGGAGAGCAGCCCCAGCGTGTGCCGGACGCGGTCGATCGTCTCCTGACGGCTCAGCAGCGCCGCAATATCGAAAACATGCGGACCGAATTTACCTCCCACCAGCATGATACGCAGGGGCAGGAGGAGATCTCCGGGCTTGATGGCGGCGGCAGCGGCCATTTCCTTAAAGCCGGCCTCCAGCGTATGGGCATCGCCCCAGCTGGGCTGAAGCTGCCATTGGCGGATCAGTTCCACAAAAAATAGTTGTTTGGCCGGGGTCCACTTGGGCTGGACGGCTGCCAGGTCGATGGAGGCCGGCCGTTGGAAAAAGAAACCGGCATTGGGGACGAAGTCCGGCAGCAGGGTGCAGCGGTCTTTCACAAGCTCGAGCACTTTTTCGAAATGGGTAAAGGGCGGCGCAGCGGGTTCGTCGGATAGGATGGGTACGGCGCCCAGGATGGGGATGCCGATATTGTCTATGCCGGGCAGGATGATGGGGAGGGACTCCATGGCGGCGGACTCGGCTGCGGCTTCATCTGCAGCTTCATCAGCAGTGGTCTCCTTTGCAGTAGCCTCATCTGCGATAGCACCCGGAACTTCAGTGGGGATTCCCTGCTGATCGAAGAGCGCCTTTACCAATGGGCTGTAGGCGGTAGCCGGCAGCTGTTTGAGCCATTCGTGGTTGAACCATTTGGCTTTTTCGAAATCGAACTTTGCCCCGCCCTTATGGACTCTGTCCATCGAAAATTTTTGAATGAGCTCGGCCATGGTGAAGATCTCCTGGTTGGTGCCATCGTTCCACCCAAGCATGGCGAGGAGGTTGACGAATGCTTCGGGGAGAAAACCACGTTCGCGAAAACCGGTAGCGGCCTCACCGGTTTTAGGGTCGGTCCAGTTCATGGCAAAGACGGGAAAGCCAAGGCGGTCACCGTCGCGTTTACTGAGCTTGCCGTTGCCGTCGGGCCGCAGGATCAGGGGAAGGTGGGCCCAATGAGGCATTTTATCTTCACCGAAGAGGTATCGCCACAGGAGGATGTGAACGGGAGCGCTGGGCAGCCATTCTTCGCCGCGGAAGGCGTGGCTGATCTCCATGAGGTGATCGTCGACGACGACTGCCAGGTGATAGGTGGGCATGCCGTCTGCCTTCAGCAGTACTTTATCATCGATGCCGTCGGTGGAAAAGGTGACCTGGCCGCGGATCATATCGGTGAAGCTGACTTGCTGCGAGGGGTCGACCTTAATGCGAATGGTATAGGGGGTACCGGCGTCCAGCAGGCGCAGCGTCTCTTCTTCCGGCAGGTGCAGGGAATTGCGCATCCGGTGACGGAGGGCATGCCCGTATTGGGGGGAAGGGTTTTCGGGTGTCTTGAATTTCTCCCGCATTTGTTCGATTTCTTCGGGGGTATCGAAGGCGAAGTAGGCGTGGCCGGCCTGCACGAGCTGGCGAGCGTATTTTTCGTAGATGCCCAGTGCCTTGCGTTCGCTTTGCCGATAGGGGCCGAAGGGTCCTCCTTTATGGGGGCCTTCGTCGGGCTCGAGGCCGCACCATTTGAGGCAGTCGATAATATATTCTTCTGCTCCGGGCACGAGGCGTGTCTGGTCGGTATCTTCGATCCGAAGGATGAATTCGCCGCCGTGCTGGCGGGCGAACAGGTAGTTGTAGAGTACGGTCCTTACGCCGCCGAGGTGAAGGCCCCCGGTGGGGCTGGGGGCAAATCGCAGCCTTACTTTTTTGCTCATAGGGTTCAAAGGTACGAAGCCTATACTAAATCACTGGCTTTGACGTTACAACGATAGCTGCTGATCCACATAAAATGACCCATCTATCGTGAAATTCTTCCTGACTTTAGGGCTGCTTTTTTGCTTGCTGTCGGCAGGTGCCCAGATCACTTATGAGACGGTATATGTCGACTATGACAGTGCATGGCAATTCAAAAATCTCAAGATCATACCTATCCGGCGCAAGAATCCGGGGGGGATGCCGCCAGGAATGGGGGACGTGGTCACCTTGAGCCAGGCCCTGAACAAGGGTTTGGTAACGGTGACGGAGCGGGGTTCGACATCCTTCGACAATGTGCATTGGCTGCGGTTCAACACGCATTCGAACAAATCCGTATATATTTCCGGTGGGGAGATCGTTGCCGGGGGGCGCCAGGACCGCATGATCGTCCGGGACACGATCCTGCATCCTTCCGAGAAGGACCAGTATGTGCCGGTAATGTGTGTGGAGGAGGAGCGGTGGAGTGAAAAAGAGAAAAAATTCGGCTATGGCAGTTATGCCAATACGGATCTGCGAAAAGTCCTGGACTCTACGCATAACCAGGTGCTGATATGGCGGGAGGTGGACCGGCAGCTGCAGGCGGGGGGCTTCAAGAATAACAGCCTGGCGTATCTGTCGCGTTACCAGGATAAGAAGTACATCGCGGCGTCGGACGAGTATTATCGTTTCTTCCGGGATAAGTTGGCGCGGACGGACAGCAATGTGGTGGGGTTTGTGGCGATTTCGGGGGACAAGGTGATCGGCAGCGATGTCTACAATTCAACGGACCTTTTCTATAACCAGGCCGATCCGCTGCTGCATGGATATATCGATGAGGCAATGATGTCGGGAGCTCCGGTGACGCTGAAGGACCCGCCGGTACACCGGTATATGGACAAGTTATTAAAAGATGAGGCCAGCCAGGAGGTCTTTGTGAAGGGTAACGGAGCGATCTTCCGCGAGGCAGGGGTCGTAGTGCATGTCAATACATTCTACAAGGAAACGCCGTAGGCACGGCTGCGCCCGGGCGCACCGGGAAAATCGGTAACTTGCCGGTCTATGTTTTACCTGGTCAATACGCCCTGGTGGCTGAAGACATTATATCGCGGCCTTGTCTGGCAAATCCCCACGAAGGAAAAAGTGCTGTACCTGAGTTTTGATGACGGTCCTCATCCCGTGGCCACTCCTTTCGTGCTGGATATGTTGAAAAAGTACGATGCCCGGGCCACCTTCTTTTGCATCGGGAAGAACGTAGAGGCATACCCGCAGTTATACCGCAGGACTTTATTGGAGGGCCACAGGGTGGGCAATCACACTCACGACCATCTAAACGGATGGAAAGTGGATGACAAGCGGTACCTGGAGAATATCCGCGATGCCGCCCGGCTGATAGACTCCGATCTGTTCAGGCCGCCGTACGGGCGCATCGGCGCCTTCCAGTCTTCTTTGCTGCGATCAGCGCCATTTCATTACAAGATCATCATGTGGCAGGTCTTAAGTGCCGACTTCGACCGGGCGTTAACAGCGGATCAGTGTGCCCGTTATGTGACGCGTCATGCGCGACCGGGATCGATCGTTGTGTTTCACGATAGTGAAAAAGCGTTTGACCGGCTACGGGGTGCGTTGCCGGCAGTGTTAGAGCATTTTTCGGGCTTGGGATATAGGTTTGAGGCTATCCGTTAGCTAAGCGTTCGGGCGACGGTATCGCGTGCATGCCTTCGCAAACGTGGCGGCAAGCCTTTGGCGATGGAGGGGGTCGGAGGAAGAGGACGCGCGAGGGCGCGGCTGAT
>PMUF01000036.1 GCA_003167015.1 Chitinophagaceae bacterium
GACCGGGGCGACCGGGGCTGAGGGGGGCGGGGGTGGGGGTGGGTTTCATCCATTACTTTTTACCAGACTATAATAAAAGACCACATACAAATCAGTCATGTCCCCATTCGTGAGAGGGCTGCCCACGGGACTCGTAGTGATACTGTTGAGAATATTCCATACCCCCGCGGTATCGCGGCAACCGGTCACACTGTATTGCATGGCGCCATACTGGGGATCGGGCCCGAAGGTAACGGGCGCATTGCTCAGCTTCGTGCCTGACAAATAGAAGTTGGGACTATTGACGGCGGTTGCCGGAATATCCGCCACTATCATCACCGAAGTAATTTTTATCGTCAACCCCTGCGTGAAGAAGGGGAAGCGTTTGGTTATGTCCATCACCAACTGCTGCGGACCGCCGGATACAGGATTGAGGAACTGGTACCATTGCGTCGGGAAATCCCGCCGCGCGCTGAAGCCTCTCATCAGGACCAATTCAGGGGCGGTCATGGCTTTGCCCAATTTGCTCTGGATACTGGCAGTAGCCGCCGCCTGCAAGGCAGGGCCGCCATCCCTGGACGTATAGCTGAAGTGGATGATGAGATCGGTAATGCTCCCGGGATCGAACTGCGGGTAAGCGCTGGGGAATTCCAGCTGCCAGGTACTGATGGCCCCGGCCCGCTCAAACGGCAAATACCGCTCGTCATGCAGGTTCATTTCGAACAAACCGCTGTCATTGACCCCATTGCTGGTAGCGATATACTGTATCGCGGCATAATTATCGAGGAAGCGGCTGTCATTGGTGGGCGCCCCTGTCGAGTCGGTATTCCGGGGATAGGAATTGGCCGTTTCGGTGGGGTTGGCGACCATCCGCACGGAATTGCTCATCAACGTCATTTTGAGACACACGGGCGTATAAGGCCCGACGACACCGGGGATGGTGACGGCGATATGCTTAACTCTCCGGAAGTACTGTCCCGGATAGTCGAGGTCAAACAACTCCTCGGGGATATTGACGAAACAGGTCCCGTTGGCCTTCAATTGCAGCAGCGCCGCGGGATCCAACTGGGCGAGCGAGATCTGACGGGTCAGCTCATACTCCCGGATATCATTGGCATAATAGTCGGTCTCCATCTGTTTCAGACTGTTCATCAACGCCTCGCCGCTCAACAACCCTTTGTGCAGACTGTCCCAGTATCCATAGTTAATATAGGAGGCGCCGGTGATGCCCAGCTCATAGCCGTAACAGACTTCCGCCTGTTTCGCAAAGCTGTAGGCCAGCTGATACGCTTGAAAATACACATTGGAGATCTGGGTGACCATCCAGCTGTACAGCTGCTGGTTGGTATATTTATTCTGCAAAAAGGTTTGGATGGTCTCTGCGTTGCTGATCAATGTCTGCTGGTTCTGTTCGTCCTGCGTGGCGATGTTGATCTTCTCCTGGGC
Organism: Chitinophagaceae bacterium; assembly: GCA_003167015.1. Lineage (GTDB taxonomy): Bacteria > Bacteroidota > Bacteroidia > Chitinophagales > Chitinophagaceae > Puia. The sequence goes on from PMUF01000036.1 coordinate 1,426, forward strand.
GGATTGCAGCTGCACGGCGATCTGGGCCAGCTCGTCGGTAGCCTGTCCCTGCTGGAACGTCCATTCCGCGGCCCTTCGCAGATAGCCGGCATTGACGGTATTGAGCGAGGCGTTTTTATCGTCACAATGGGACTCATATTGCATGTATTGGACGAAGCAGTCCGCCACGGCCCCGAATTGTTGTCCGCCCAGCGTGACGCAGCCCTCCGGCGAGCCCCCAAAACCGGACACCCCTAAAGTGAAATTGGGTATGGCATGTAAAACACTGGCGATCATCGTAGCTGCCACGATAGGATCTTCGCGGGACAGCGAGGATTGATTGAGGGCAAGGGCCTGGGTCTCCAATGAGAGCAGGCCGGCCGATACCAGATCCGCATAGTAGGTCTGCTTATCGGTCACGAGGGCCTTGTAGGCTACCAGGTTGTTATACCCGAAATTCGCATCGGTTATCTGCATTTGCTTGATGGTATCGATATTCTGCTGCACGGTGATCTCCTGCGATGCATGCAGCAGGGCCAGTGCTTCCGCATCCTCTTTTTCCAGGGCGGCCAACAGCGACGCACCCAACGACTTCACCTCATTACATAATTCGGTGGCCTTCTGGATCATGACGCTGAAACGGTAGTTCGGCAATACACCGCCAAAATCCGCTACGCCGGAGCCGTCCATATTGCCCACGCCGGGAACATTCGGGAAGGGCGACAAAGGCTGGAACTGGCCGGCGATATTCATGCAGTTCCTTATTTTGTACAATTGGGTATTAATGGTGTCCCAATAAGCCAACAATACGGGATTGGGTGGAATACAGAAATACAAACCGGGTGTGGTGATCAGCTTTTGCTCGCTGTCAGGACCATTGGAGTTGGGTATAGTCGGCGGGAGTACGTTCTCGAATTGCACGACAGGATCCGACAAATAGCCCTCGGGCCCTTCCTGAAACGACAACACCTCGAGGTCCAGCTCCATCTGATAATAGTTCTGGGTTGGCGTTTGCACTGCCGGGGGAATGGAGACGGGTTCCGGGCCCAGGCATTCCAGCGCCGTCATGAACAGCTGGATGGCGATATTGACGGTTTCCATGGTATACTGCTGGTAATTGAAATTCGCCCATGCGATCAGGTTGTCCAGGTATTTCATGAAGGTGGTATACATATAGGGCGTCAGCCTTAGCTGGGCCAGCATGTGCGGGTCATAAGGGTCATTGCGCCATAAATTGACCGAATTCCAAAATGGCGTTACGAGGCTGGGGTCTAGCTCGTAGAGCAGGATCAGATCATCGATGGTCAGCGTAGAAGTCATATTCTCAAAGAACGGTTTGGTGACCCAGTATTTTTGTGGACTTGGGTTGCCGGAAGTATCTGTCGGATTAAAGATGAATTTGAACCAGGTATCCGCGTCTGCAAACTGTTGGTTTTGGCTAAGCTGAATGGCGGACATCAATACCGTGTGAAAAAACAGTTCCCAGTTATACTGACCATAACCCGACAGGGTTCCCATTAACGTATAGGAGGGACCGAAATCGATTTCTTCGATAGGTGTGCCGTAGGTGGCGTCCTGGTTGACCGTCGTGGTGGAAGGACCGTAGGTGTTAACGAAATTAAAGGGCTGCTGATAGGTGGCGGAGTTACCGGTCTGGTTGTTGGTGATAAGGTTTTGCTGCGCCTCGGCCGTCAGGCCATAGGGTACAAGGCTGGGATTCAGGACGGGATCTCCCGTCAGCTGAATGGAGCGGGGCAGGATATATTCGATGCCCTGAGCGGGGTTACCAAATATTTTAATGAACTGGTGCGCAAACGGATGATAGAAATTGATGAACTGATAGAGCGGACCGCTGTCCATGCCGGGATTGCTGGCCAGGCCAAAAAAGGCATTCAGCTGGCTATTGCCGCCGTCGGTTGCAGCGAACATCCCTATCATATCCGGATAGTAGCAATAGACGCCGTTGGTATACAAAGACTGCAGGACGAAGAAAGTGCGCGCCGTATCCTGGTAAAAGAAGGGCATCAGGGCGCCGATCTGGTTGAGCCAGTTCAGGTTTTCCAACGTATCGATGGTGGTCAGATAAGTGTAGTCGGCCCATATACCCGTCTGCAACGGCAACAGATTACTATAATTCATTCCATTCGACGGGTTCAGGATGGCAGAGTTGCTACCCGTATACAGCGGGGTTGACCCATCGTCCAGCATATTGTCGAAACTGCTGTTCGTAAACCAGTTTGGGGACAGCGTCTCATCATACAGGAAGTCGCCGAAGTCATAGGCGGATGGATAACCTCTCTGGGGGTCCAGTAAAAAGCAGTTGTTGTAGTCCCCCAGATTATAGTCGGCGGGATAGTTGAGGTAGCTTAATCCACCGGTGTTCCCGGAATAAGAAAAGGTGGTGGTGAGGTATGATACCTTGACACCGTGTGGCAGCTTGCCGTTGCCGTTGATGAGGCTGACCAAGGTGGAAGACGGGTCGGGAGGTACGGATATATAGGTATAATCATTGTCTGTCAGATTATAGCCGGTTGCGGAATTGATCTGGCCATACAAATCCGAGAGGTCGAAACCCGGATCATACTGGGCATTGGACTGCATGGGGCAGGTCGCGCTATAACCATTATTGAAAATGACGTTCACGGTGATCGTTACCTGACTGGGCTGGAAGGGAGCGATGATCATCATTCCGTTGCCGGTCATGTTATTCATCGTGCCGAGGTATTCGCTGTTATTCTGCGGGGGAATGTCCAGGGCAAGGAACACGAAGTCGCTGGTGTCGGGGAAGATGGTCGGACTTCCCGCGTTGGTGAGGATAACCTGTGATACGAGGTAATCCTTCGACAATTTCTTCCCTGACCATTGGCCATTCCTGTATTCGCTGAATGCCAGCTGAATTTTCCAGTACTTGGTAGGCGGCGGGGCTGTTCCACCGCTACTGGAGCTGGGAATGGTCTGCGGCGAATTATTATCGTCCGTCGTCTGGGTGAACACGGGCCAGTAGAGGTAGATGCGCCCGTTCTGCACTAAGGGGATGATCTCGTCGCCGTTAATGTCCGCCGTTATTATTTCCCAGGGGCTCCATTGGAAAAGGTTGTTGCAGGTCCGGTAGTAATACACCGCGGGATCGCCGCCATAGGTTCGCGCGAAGACGTGCAGGACCCCGCTGGGATGATCATACCACATCCCTTTTACTTCCAGCCGGGCCACCTGGTCGAGGCTTTGGAGGTAGCTGCCATAAGCGGTCTCTACAATAGCAGTGGTCACGGGGCCCTGAGCGAGATTGTTTTGCATATCCTGGAAGAAGGACGATTGATTGGGCAAGGTTTGTGGGAGGATAAAGTTTTCCGGGTACAGGAAGTAATATCTTGCTTCATACCAGGTCTCGAAGGTCCCCATCCAGCTCCATTGCGACCAGTCGCCGTCATTCGACGTGTCGGCGAGAATGCCGGGCGCTTCTATGTTCAGGAGACAGCGTTGTACGAATAGCTGTATGGAGCAATAGGCTTGGATGGTTCTTGTAGTGGGTTGACAAGCCTGCATTTCAATGTCGATGAGGAAATTGCCATAGGCATGGTATTCATCGGGGAAGGCAGTGAAAGTCCCNNACATTTTTTACGGGGTTGGATAGTAAATAGGCCAGCAGCGCATCGCGTCTGTTTTGTCTCAGGGTATTTATGAGGGGCTGGATAGCGCTGATCCAACTGGCATCGTCGGGATAAATGGATTTCAGCGCCTGCTTAATGTCAATGGCAGTCGTATTCGTGAGGGGGTCGATGACCCAGGTGACGCATCTCGAGGGTACGACCTTCATCTGTTTGGCGATGTTGAAACAGGCCGACAGGCGTAATAAGACGGAGATGTCGTCGAGGTCAATGGCGCAGCCCATGGAAGTGCCGGAATCGATCAGCAGCAGCGGGTTCGCGGGCAGGTTCGGCAAGGGCAGCGGCCCGATGTGCAATAAGTACTGCAGTTCGCTGAGCGTCCAGCCGGTCAGCTGTACCAGTTGGGACAATAGCAGTCCG
>PMUF01000386.1 GCA_003167015.1 Chitinophagaceae bacterium
TCCGCCAGCCATTTCCATCGCGGTTTCTATGCTTAGGGTATCACTGCCGTACTGAAAAAAAGTTTTATTCATGACAATCTTTTCTGGGCCAAAAATATGCCTTTTGTCCTACTTCAGCAGCCGGCGAAGGAATTCTTCCCTGCGCCGGATAGCCACTTCAATGGAACTGCCATCGTCCATGACAACATAGCCGCCCCTGCCCTTATGGTATTTTTGAATGTTTTGAAGGTTGATGATATGGGAATTATGAACCCGGCAAAAAATACTTTCCGGAAGCAGGTCTTCATAATCTTTGATATTCCGGGTTGCCGTGACCTGGCTGCCGTTATTAAGAAATATAACGCTATAATGGCCTTTCGCTTCGAAGCGGATGATATCCCGGACCGGAACAAACATCAAACCGTTAATGGTCGGTACCGCCAATTTTTGTTGTGCCAAATTCATCGTTCCCATATTGTCCAGCAGAACTTTCATTTTTTCCATCACCCCTGCTTCCTGCGTTTTTTCGGTTACTCTATCCAGCGCATCGCGCAAGTCGTCGATATCTACCGGCTTCAACAAATAATCTACGGCGCTGTATTTAAAAGCCCGGATGGCATAATTATCGAAAGCCGTCACAAAGATGACCTGGAAGGCACTTGGCTGCAATTGATTCAACAGATCGAAAGGATTGCCCTGCGTCAAGTCCGTCGGTGGTTGTGAAATTTATAAAATGAGTTCCGTCGAACCGGCTGACGCCCGTTTCCGTACCAACCCATATAAACCCATCTTTATCCTGGGTGATGCAATAAACAATCGAACCAGCCAATCCTTCGGTAATATCATAATGCGTATAACTGTACTCCTGGGCGAAGGAGGAGGATGAAAATAAAGCAAGGAGGAGGGTGTTGACTAGTCTCGTATAGCTCATAAGACCATATAAAAATAAAGCATTTATTCCACAGACCCCCTATCACTTCAGCAACCGGCTGATGAATTCATCCCGGCGGCGGATAGCCACTTCGATATCGCTGTTGTCTTCCATGATGACAGACCCACCCCGCCCCTTTTGATATTTTTTGATCTTTTGCAAATTGATGATATGGGAATTGTGGACCCGATAGAAAATTTTGGGCGGCAGGATATCTTCATATTCCTTAATATTGCGCGTAGCGAGGATCTGTTGTTTATCGACCATGCAAATGGCTGTATATCCTCCTTTGGCCTCCAGTCGTATGATGTCACCCAGCGCAACAAAAGACAGCCCCGTCAGCGTAGGTATAGCTATCTTCTGGTCTGACAGGGAAATATTACCGAGGTTTTCCAGCAGCATCTTCATTTGCGCCAGGACGTTCTCCTTTTCGAAATTACCGGAAATTTTTTCAATAGCAGCCACCAATCTATTAATATCCAATGGCTTAAGTAAATAATCCACCGCACTGTATTTAAAGGCGCGGACAGCATAGTTATCAAATGCCGTCACGAAGATCACCTGGAAATTAATGGGCTGAAGCCGGTTCAGCAGGTCGAAAGCATTCCCCTGCATCATTTCGATGTCCAGGAAAACGAGGTCCGGCCGGGTAGCATGGATCAGTGTGGTGGCCGTTTCTACCCCTTCGGCTGTGCCAACCACCTCGACCTGCGGACAGTAACTTCCCAGCAGCTTCTGCAGGATCTTGATACTGTCGATTTCATCATCTATCAAAACTGTTCGTATCACAAAACATCATTTTTAAACTAGCGTAAAATATAAAAGTATGGCTTAACCGGGCTAAAAGCAAAAAGAGCCCTCCCGGACCCATTTTGCTGCAATATAACAATACACCAAATTTACTGCGCCATTCATGACATAACGGTCATCATAGGGCTGCCTGCGGGCGACCCTTTTTTAAGGAGGAGTGACTTTTTCGATATCTAATGCACTACCCGTAGAGTCATAAAGCCAGCAGATACTGTCGGTCAATTTTATAATTCTGACGTAATCAGAGCCAAAAGTTGGTGTATTGACTACGTACGTGCTGCTGTCATTATTGGTGAAGTACCATTGACCTGAAGAATAAAAGGTGCCCTGCAAGGCCCAATAAAAGCCATCGGCCGTGTAGGAGCTAAAAACATCATCCAAATCCTCCACATTGTTGGAAGCGCCTCTGACGTATATCAAAGATCCCGTTCCGGGCCTGGTATAACTCAAATAGGCTGTATCGATTTCCCATTGCTTGCCTGTTAACATCGACAGGATTGAAGGACCTGGCGTTATGGTGTCTTTTATAATCGTTGTGTCATAAACGGTGGTATAGGTGGTGTCCCTGATGGTTACAGGATTCGATTTCGTGCAGGAAATCAGGTTTAGATTGGCTACCGCCAAAAGCGCGAAAATGACTTCTACGGTGGCGATTGTAACGATTTTTTTCATTCTGATGTAATAAAGGTTATGAGGTTATTGGTTATCACGCCACAAAATATAAAATCGATAACGATCATCACGCACCATTTGGCAGCTGCGCCGTTTTTGACCATGGTCGCGTCACTTTTGCCTATGGACGAGTTAAAAATCCGGCAAATGTATGACCACCCTGGTACCCTGGGCCTGGCCATTGTCAGCCACGATATCTTCTATGCTGACATCGATTTCGTACCCATAGATCGCGCTGATCATCTTGATCCGGTCTGCCGTCAGCCCCATTCCTTTTGATTGATATTCAATATGTTCGGCAGATTTATACTCCAGGGCCTTCTTTCTCCCGATGCCATTGTCCTCCACGGTGACGACCAACTGCGTCCCCCGCTGCCGCATGATGATGCGGATATGTCCCTGACCCTGCACTTTATGCCGCAGACCATGACGCATGCTGTTTTCTATGTAAGGCTGGATCAGCATGGGAGGTAAAAATCTATTATCCTTATCGATAGCCGCATCTACTTCGATCGTATAATCCATCTTTTCCTTAAAACGCATTTTTTCCAGTGAAAGATAAGTTGACAGATAATCCACTTCATCAGTTATCGAGATAAATGATTTCGAAGAATTGTGAAGAGTAGCTCTGATAAGATGGGCAAAGCCGGAAATATACTGGTTGGAAGCCAGTACATCCTGATCGAAAACAAACTGCTGGATGGAATTGAGACAATTAAAAATAAAATGCGGGTTCATCTGTGCCTGTAATGCCCTGTTTTCCATTTCCGTTGTTTTCCGGATCAGCCGCTCACTTTCATCCTGTTGCCGGCGGATATGCCTGATCCGGCGGCTGACCAATAGCCAGGTCAATGAAAGGAAGACGACAAGGACGAGTACTTCAAACCAGATAGTCTGCCAGTAAGGAGTCGTCACATCAAAGGGCAGTGTCAGCAGCGAACTGCGGATGGCGAACTTATTTTCAGCCTGCAATTGGAACTGGTAATGCCCCGAGGGCAAGGTCGGATATTCAAGATAAGTCTCGTTAGTCTCCCGCCAGTCGCTGTCCAGGCCAAGCATCCGGTATCTGTACCTGACCCTGCCGACTGACCGGTAAGAAATACCGACGAACTCGAAACGGATATCACTTTTCTTATAGGATAACTGCATGCGTGCACTGTCGCCAATCCTGTCATTACCGGCATTGAGCACCGCCAAAAGCTGAAGCCGGCATTGTTCCGGCGGCCCCGGCTTCGCCTCGTTAAAAAAACTCATGCCCGACGAAGTCCCGACATAAATGGTAGGCCCGTCCGCATATATGGTATTAACGATATCGGACCCCAGCCCATCATTGGACGTATAGCGGGTAACAGGGTACCCCGGTTTATCCAACTCTACTTTATTCAGCCCTTTATCGGTTCCTACCCACAGCGTATTGCCACGAATATACAAAACCCTGCAGATGTCACTGGTCAATCCCTCCCGGCGGGTGATCCTGGCCACAACACTATCATTTTTTATGGCGATGATCCCCGCATCATCATAAGAAGCGATCCATAAAATGTGATCACCCGATGCCGCAATCGATGATATCCTTTTCTTCAAAAAGGGGATTTTCTCTCCCATGAAAACGATCGATTTATCCGGATGGATACGGTAAAGGCCATTCAGCGTCCCCACATAGGTAGTATCCGCATGGGAATAAACCGCGGCGGACCGTTCCCGCCAAAGCGTGTCGGTCATACAAAAACAGCCCAGATCGAATACGCCCAAACCTTCGCTCGTACTCATCAGATACTCTTTATCATTCTTTTTAAAGACTGATTTTACGCCTCCCGCTATTATCTTTCTTCTCACTATATGGAAATCCTTCGTCATTTCCAATACGCCGACATCGGAAGCATGAAAGATCTTATCATTTTCCTCATCTATGTATAATATGCGGTTCTTTCCAATCTCATTAAATGGTATACCTGTCATCGTACCATGATCGGGCGAGGATAATTTATACACTTGATTGTGATTATTACCAAGCCAGATATTATTTTCAATCTTCGTAATGAAATATACTGCCGTCTGCGCAGCATCACCCGTCGGTACATCGATCGTCCTGAATTCGTCGAAATTTAACCTGTAGATTCCCTGGCCGAGCGTCGTAAACCACAGACTGCCCGACACATCCCTGTATGTTCTGGACACCTCCCTGCCCGGCAAAAATATCCTTATTTGACCTGTGTGGATATTGTATTCCTTGGCGCCGTCTGCCTCATTAAAAAAAGCAAGACTGTCGCCTACCAGCGAATAGGTAATATGATTATGAACTACCTGGTAAAAAGGACGGTGTACCGGCGCCGCATTGATCAATGACCGGATCTCGACACAATTCTTATTATCTTGTCGCCAGATGACCCATTCAGGGTTCATGGCGATATAAGTCGGATTGAAAATATCAATTTTTATGGAAGCGGCTAAGGAAAATCCCTTTTCTGAGAGGTTGAAGATCTTTTGTCCGGCCTGGACCTGGAAATGCCCGGCCAGGTTCCTGCAAACGGCCAAACATTCCCGAAGCGGCTCATGTCCAATGGAGTCATATTCCGATACGGATCCGTTGGCGCCGATCTGGTGAAGAGCCGTTCTCTCCTGGATAAGGATATTGCCATCATCGTCTTCGGCAAAGCTTTCGACATTCCCTTTCAGACGAATTTGCCGAAGAAGGGAATCATTCTCCTGGTTATATATCCTTCCCTTGTAGTAATAACAGACAGATTTTTTCAGCGGAGCCATCCATACCCTTCCTTTCGAATCCCCGAATATCTGCAGGACCTCAATATCAGGTAATCCGTCCCCGGTCGTGAAGTTCTTAAAATGAACGCCGTCGAAACGGCTCACCCCCGTCTCCGTGCCCATCCATAAAAAACCATCCTTATCCTGGGTAATGCAATAAACCGTAGACCCTGCCAACCCATCGGTTATATCATAATGGGTATAACTATATTCCTGAGAGAATAAGGAACAGCAAATAAGATGCAGAAGTATGACAAGGAAGGCAGCTTTCTTCATAAGACCTTATAAAAATAAGGCTTATTTCTGATGATAATTAAGGCTTTGCCGATGACAAATCCAACGTTTTTACAATAATACCTGAATTGAGTCCGGGAAAACCGGGTCTTGCCCTTTACGCCTATGCGGGATAACAGCATACCCATCCCGAAAACAGGTATCTCCAATACATAACATATTAATTGGACCAGGAACCAGCCGACACCGAACTGCTTCCTGATCCGCACGAAATTGGAAAGCATGATCTGCAGTCCCTTTCGGTCATACAAATTGTAATATCCCTTTCCTTCGGACCCGAAAGTCTCATTGGCCGAAGCGCCTTGCAGGTGGATGACATGATACTGCCCGTAAATGCAAAGTTTACCGGTCTTGCGTAGCCGGCCGCACCATTCGACCTCCTCGGCATACAGGAAGAAATCCTCATCCATCAGCCCGGCCCGGTCGATAGCTTCCTTTTTCACCATCAGATATGCCCCATTGATCCAATCCACTTCTACAAGAGCCGTGGCCTCCGGCACATTCGGTTTGGCTACCTTGAACATTTCACCCGCCCGCTTGATCCAATGGCCCAAATAAGGCAGAGGCAACAGATAGTTCAGGCCGCCCTTCATGAAATAATTCCCGGAGATCTGCGGCGTCCCGTCCGCATTCAGCAATTGAACACCACAGGCGATATAAGGCGATGCAGCCAGTAAGCGGCAGGTTTCTTTTACAGCCTCTGCCTCTACCAGCGTATCTGAGTTCAGCAGTAGGACTGTCCCGCCCCCGGACTGCCGGATTCCTTCATTATTGGCCCGGGCAAACCCGGAGTTGTAGCTCATCTGGATCCACCTCACCGAAGGATAAGCCTGTTGAATCAGGGAAGCGCTGTCATCACCGGAAGCGTTATCCACCACGATGACCTCAAAGTCTATTCCCCCCGTCTCGGCATATAATGTCCGCAGACAATCCAACACCAGGCCGGGCGTTTTATAGTTCACTATGATCACAGAGAGGTCCATATCACTTTATGATGGGTGTTGGATACAATCTTTTAAACAGGAGAAATAGGCCCCGCGTCAGCGCGAAACGATCGATCATCCGGGCCAGACGCATACTGAAAAGACCGTACGGGTTAAAATCATTGCCCGGTACAAGGCGGTTGGCGTAGTCACAGCAACCCGCGACAAAGGAAGCGACGGTCTGACCATTCCTTTTTTTCAAGGGAGTTCTCAGCAGGCGGTGGGACAGTCCTTTACAGTAAGTCATCAAAAAAATCAGGCTATATCGCCGGATAGCCTCTTTCATGGAAGGTGATTCCAACTGCAGGTTCTCCAGGTAAGAAACGAATCTATCGAAGGCGTATTGATATTTCAGGTCGGAGGAGGTGGTGGTCATGCTCTGATGCAACCGGAAAGCAAAACATTCCTCGAACGCTGTAGCCTTATAGCTATGCAGGGACAATTCGATCCACAGTTCAAAATCGGCGAAAAGCAGATTGGGATAAGGTGGGATTCCTCCGGCAGCATCATAGTCCGCCGACCGCATCATATAGACTGTTCCCATATTGTCGATAAGCCCGGCAAGGAAAAAAGACAGGAACTCTTCCGGCGATTGCCTCTCGTCCATGGGCTTACAATTCCGAATCGTAGCACCCTGCGAATCGATATAACGGAAATGAGCCTGGTAGAGACTGGCATCGGGATGTCGGCTTATAAGATTGTCCATAGTGGCCAGGTAATGGGGGTCGAGGATGTCGTCATGACCAATAAGGGTGATAAACTCATTCCTGGGGACCGAGGTGATACGACCCCAGTTTTCCTCGATGCCAAGAGGCTTTTCTGCCGGATAGATCTTTATCCGGGGATCGGTGAGAGAGCGCAGCCATTCCAGCGTGCCGTCCGAGCTGCAATTGTCCAGCACGAGCAGGTCGAAAGCGGGTAAAGACTGTGACAGGATACTACCAATACAATCTTTCACATAATGACCGCCATTGCGTACCGGGAGGACAATGCTGTATTTAGCCGTATGGGTCATACCTGCGAATCATTTTTTGACTAATTGTTTTTTTACCGTAACGATCAACTGATGCAGTCCCGGCGAATGTATTTTCAGCCAATATTTGAAATGATACTTTTTAATGAAAGGCACTGTAAAGACCTGCCGCTCGACTGGCCGGAGATCCATGGCTTCCTCATTGGGGAAGATACGATAATAACTGTGCAAAAAGCTCAGGTGAGAAACCACCCACAGGGCTACGAAATCATGCATTTTTTTTTCGATCACTGGCCAGTCCGGTGTTTGCCTGATCTTCCCGGCGACATATTCCGTAAAATTAACGGCTGCGGTCCGGATCTGATCGTTCTGGTCCCGGCCAAAATTCTGGAGGTGTATGGTTTGATGGCCCAGTGCTTTGTTAATGACTACACAACCTGAATGAGCTCCCATGATACTGAGGTAGGCATAATCGCCTAAAAAGGCAGTGCCATAATCAGGCACTCCGCCCTGGTTAACTAATACCTCGCGCCGAACGATCGCCGTAGACCAGAGGTATGAGGGGAATATGTCACGGCTGAAAAAAGATTTCAGGAAACCCTCTGCAGTATAGGCAGTCACCTTTCCTACCGGCTCTTCGGCCAGGAAGGAATTGGTTCCAACGTTCAGCTTGTACAAACGCGCGATCCTGGGGTCCGTGCAAAACCAGTTACTTCCCCCCAGGTACATGCCATAACCCGGATACTCATCCTTCAACCGGATCAGCGTTTCCAGCATGTCAGGATATACCGGATCATCGTCTGCGATCATAACGATGTATTGACCGGAAGAGCGATCAAGGCTCTTATTGAAGCTTTTTTTCATGCCCAGGTTCGTCTCATTGGGAAAGTATTTAAACCGGGCATCTCCCATCCCTTCTACCACTGTCCGGCCGCTCTGTTCAGGGTCATTATCCGATACAATGACTTCATAATCTCCAAAGGTCTGGCCGAGAATGCTGTCCAGGGTCGATCGTAAATAATCCCTTCGCTTGAAAGTAGTAAAACAAAAGCTTACCATCGGTTGTGCGGGCATGTCAGTTATTTTATCCGTTTGAGATATCCCCCCGGGGCCACACTGACCAGTATCTTATTGTCAATGTCGGTATCCACTACAAAGTCGCTATTTTTTTTCAGGAACTCCCGGACCGCAGTTTTAGGATTATCTCCTTTGGACCAGGCACGTCCGGGAAGGTAATCGTCAGGCAGGTGCTCAACAATGGTATCGAACACGACTAAGTAAGAGCCCTTGCTGACCAGGGGAGCATAGCCCTCCAATTCCTGCAGCACATGGGCATGGGTATGATTGGAATCAAGACAGACCATTATCTTTTGTTTGCCTGCGGTCTTTTCAGTTACCTGCCGGATCGTATCCGGACTGACGGAAGACCCCTGGAGCATGCTGATCCGCCGGAACATCGGATGTTGTTCTATCTCTTTCCGGTTGTGTTCCCTGATGTCGATATCGATGCCCAATACTTCTCCATGTCCGATCAGCTCGAGAAGCGAAGCATAAAAAATAAGTGATCCGCCATGGGCGATACCCGTCTCGATGATGAGGTCCGGTTTTATATCCCAGATGAGTTCCTGCATGGCGATCATATCCTGGGGATATTGAATGATCGGCCGTCCCATCCAGGAGAAGTTATAGGAATATTGAGCAGTGTTGGAGGCCGTATTGAAGGAGTCAGCGGCGGCTTTCAGCGCCTTGTTGCTGCCATTGCTGCGGATACGCTGAATTCTCTCTTCGATGAACTGAAGGATGGGATTACTCATCTTTTAAAATAGTTTTTAGTTTGTCGTTCTTCCCCCAAAACCGCATCGGTTCGTAATCAGGGTAAGGATAATAGCCCAGGTTCAATGAAATACTCGCCTGTCGCTGCAGCAGGTAATCTTTCACCAAATCCTTTACTGTGATGGGATGACCGCTGCAGCAGTTGATGATACCGGTGACTTCCTGCTGAAGGGCGATCCGGGCAATATAGTCCGTCACTTGCTCCACCGGCAGGTAATCCCTTTCCTGAAGGCCGCCGCTCATATTAAAGACCGTCGCTCCTTCCTCCAGGGCCTTGTCCAGCTGCGAAAGTAAGGATTTTGGGTTTTGTCCCTTCCCATACATGTAAAAAAGCCGCACCCAGCGGAAGATAAAAGGATTGTCCTTATGCCATTCTTCCAGCCGGCGACGGAGCATATCTTTCGCCAGGGCATATGGGTTGCCGGGCCGGGCCGGCAGTTCTTCGCCCAGGGCGCCTTCCTGCAGGCCATATTCAAGGCAGGTGCCGGTGACTGTGAGATCCCGGAGGCCATGGCGGAGCAGGTTCTCCAGGAATGCGGCATGTCGCGGATAGTTCTTTTCTACGTGGAAGGCGTCCTTATAATTGGGCAGTCCTTCCCAGGCAAGATGGATGAGCTGGTCCGGTTCACCGAAAAAACGATAATAATCGATAGCCGGATCGAACCCGGAGAAATCGAAAGGTATATACTGTACGCCGGGATACCAGGCAGCCTGTAGCGCCTTGTCCGGGGTAGCGGAAGAGGCAATTACCCCATGCCCGCGGCGCAGCAGCTCCACGATCAGGTGCTGGCCGATAAAGCCTGTGGCCCCGGTTACCAGGATCTTCTTCATATCGCCTCAGATCTGTTCTAAATGTGGAATAGGAATCACGAACCTACCGCCCCAGTCTTTGATATAGGCCAATTGACGGGTGATCTCTTCCCGCAGGTTCCAGGGCAGGATCAGCACGAAGTCAGGTCGGTCGGCTTTGAGGTGCGCCTCTGCCACCACCGGGATATGGCTGGCCGGCAACCATTTATCCTGTTTGTGGGGATTGGCATCCACTACGTAGTCCAGCAGGTCGTTCTTGATACCACAGTAGTTCAGCAATGTATTGCCTTTCGCTGCCGCTCCGTAGGCCGCTACCTTTTTGCCTTCCAGCTTCTGTTCAATAAGAAAGGCAGTCAGCGCCCATTTTACGTCCAGGGCTTTTTGCTGGAAATGATCATAATAAGCCAGGGTCGTCATCCCTTGCTGCGCCTCTTTTTCCAGAAGGGCAGCCACCCGGGGAGAGACGGGCTTACTGCTGTCTTCCTGGTGCCCGGCATATATCCGCAATGACCCGCCATGCGTTGGTATTTCTTCCACGTCGAACATTTTCAGGCCCCTGGAACGGAATATCTTTTCTACTGTATAAAAAGAGAGATAGGAAAAATGTTCGTGGTATATCGTGTCGAACTGATTATTGTCCACTAGTTTCATCAGGTGGGGAAATTCCATGGTGATGACGCCGGTGTCTTTCAGGAGGATCTTCATACCACCTACAAAGTCAACGATATCCGGAACATGGGCCAGCACATTATTACCGAGGAGGAGATCGGCTTTTTTATTTTCGGCAGCCAGCCGGGTCGCGAGGCGGACGCCAAAGAAATCCACAACCGTATCGATGCCTTTTTCCAAGGCCACTTTGGCTGTATTGGCGGTCGGCTCGATGCCCAGTACCGGGATCTTTTTCTCCTTGAAATACTGCAGCAGGTATCCATCGTTCGACGCCACTTCAACGACCAGGGATTCGTCGTCGAAAGCAAACCGCTCCCGCATCTGATCGGTATATTTCCGGCAATGTTCCAACCAACTGGTGGAAAAGGATGAAAAATAGACGTAGTCGCTATTGAAGATCGCATCCGACTTCTTGTACTCGTCTACCTGTACCAGGAAGCAGGATGAACAGGTGAAGACTTTCAGTGGATAAAAGACTTCCGGCTCGTCGAGTTGCTGACGGGTCAGGAAAGAATTGGATGCAGGAGAATTCACCAGATCGATGAATACATGTGTCAGCTCGCTCTTACAAAATCTACATTGCATAATCAGATTCCTTTGAAATTTTTATCGGTGAAGGGATGTGCTGCATCCCGTTCTGAAATAACAGTAACGGGCAGGGGCCATCGGATAGAAAAGGCCGGGTCGTCATAACGCAGGCCTGCTTCCGCCTTGGGGGTATAAAACTCCGTATGATGGTAGATCAACGCGGTGTTATCCGCCAGGGTTTGGAACCCGTGGGCAAACCCTTCCG
Source organism: Chitinophagaceae bacterium (assembly GCA_003167015.1). Taxonomy (GTDB): domain Bacteria; phylum Bacteroidota; class Bacteroidia; order Chitinophagales; family Chitinophagaceae; genus Puia. The sequence continues at coordinate 11,511 of PMUF01000386.1, forward strand.
GAATATACAACATCTTCTTATTCTCCGCGGACAATTCGATCCCAAACCATTGCAGGAAAGTGGGCGAATCGCGGCGGAGGTCGACGATCACGTCATAGATAGCGCCCGCGATACACCGGACCATCTTGATCTCTTTGTAAGGGGAATGCTGAAAGTGCATGCCACGCAGCGTTCCCTTCCTGTAAGATACCGAATGGTTAAGCTGCACCCATTCTTTGCTGTGGCCTATCTTTTCAAATTCATCTTTGGAATAAAAGCGGGCAAACCAGCCCCGCTCATCGCTATAAGGCTCCAGGTCGATCGTATAGGCCCCGGCCAGCGGTACAGCGGTGAAGATCATAGGAAAAAATAAGATTTGATTTGTTGAAAAGTATAGGCTCCCTGTCCGCTCAGGGGTTGCCGGTACCATTCAAGGGCGTATTGAATGGCCTGGCGGGCCGACAGCCTGGGCGTCCAGCCCAGTTCTTCCCTGGCCAGTGAAATATCCAGTTTGAGGAGGCCGGCCTCGTGCGGGGCTTCACGCGAGGAGGTGTCTTTCCAGGAACCTTCGCCCCAGGCTGCAATGGCAGTCTCTACCAAGTCCCTAACCTTCAGGTGATCTTCAGGCAGGGGACCGAAATTATATGCTTTTCCATAACGCCGGGGGTCTTTACTTAGTAGTCCGCCCAAC
>PMUF01000365.1 GCA_003167015.1 Chitinophagaceae bacterium
GCCAGGCTGAGCTTTTCCGTCCTGCTTCAAGATGCCAATGTGAATGCCGCAACCGTTGCATTAATGCTGGGACATACTTCAACGAAGTATGTAAACGATACATATAAACGGTATAGACCAAAAGACCCATCGCAAGAACTCGGCAAATTACCGGTACCGAGCGTATTACCCTTTTAGACTTCAAGCAGGTTTCCTCTCATTTCTTTGCTTTTCTCCTCTCAGAGTTAGAGGAAAAAGACGCCATTTTGGGAGGAAATGGATGAATCTCGCCCTTTCCTCTCATTTTAGGCCAATTATCCTCTCATCATGAGAGGATAAAATGCTATTTTTGAGAGGAAATGAAAAAGTGCCGAACCATTCGATCAATTACCGAACAATCCGAACAATTACCGAACAATTACTTTTTTTAATACATACTTACTGCCTCTCCCCTTACTCCCCTGGCTTTCAAGTATATTCAATTTTGTAAGCGCCTGAAGCTCCTGCGAGGACACAGTTTGTTTGAGTTCATTTATCCGTTGATAATCCGCATTGGTAATCTGGCCATGTTCTTTGACATATAATACTGCCCTTATCTGCCGCTTATTCAACTGAAGTGTTTGCAAATATTCCTCCGTATAAATATCTTTCAAAAAAGAAACTGAAACGCCATCCTGTTCTTCCACTATCAACGGCTCAGGAATCCCATATTCCCGGCAACCTTCCAACATAATATCTATCCCTCGCCCCCAGGCCTCTATATAGCCTGCCATAAAAAACACATCAGCTATTAGCCTATTGCGAGGTATTGAATTGTGCTTTCTTTTTAACTGATCAATGGTCAAGGAGTCTGGTAGCTTTCCAGGGTTCCAGATTTCAAGCTGACTGTCATAAATGCGAAGGAAAATAGTTGTACTGTGATAATCTTTATGAATAATTGCATTAAGTATTGCCTCTTTTAGGGCCTGTTCAGGATATTCCAATGGCTCTTTTCGCAGCAATCCTTGATAGGAAATCGGCCGAATTAAATATTTCCTGTTCAGGATTTCCATTACCGAATCAGCCATATCTAAAATGTTGCCTTCCACAATATCCTGGAAAAGAAGATCACTATGTGATCGGCCAAAACGACCTATTTTAAAATAAGCCGCTGGCGCATATTTTTTAGGTCTCTTCCCAAATAATAGTAATGCCGCAAGTAAGAATTCTCCCTTATCATTTAAAAGTTCAAGGTTTTTCAATAAGGTAAGTGTATCAGAAGAAGCGGCATGTTCTGAAATACGATTGTTACTGATCGCCTTCTGAAGAAATCGTTTTACAACATCTTCATCTATATCGTCTACTGTGGCGGTCGGTACTATCTGTTGCTCCCATGAAACACCTATTCTCTGTAATAAAAATTTATGCAGGGCGGCACCTTTCAACTCCTGCTTGGTACTTCCACTCCGATAGTGATAAGCGCCATGATAAGAAATGGGCACCGTGCTCACCGGTATGCTGATCTCTATATAATGCTTATTCTCTTTTTTATGCAAGTCGACATCTACCACCAATCCCAAATGATTCACAGCTTTATTTGGGATCTCGTCCATAAGTTTCTTGTAATCTTCCACTCCGCTCACTTCACCATTATCATCCATACCGATAAATATCTTCCCGCCCTGGGCATTTGCAAACCCGGATATCCATTTCAGGTATTCATCCCGCCAGCTCCCTTTATATTCTATATTTTGATTTTCTGCCATGCAGTTGAATATTACTCAATGAATATCGATAAAGGTATATATCTCGGAGAAATCCTCCGAAATTTCAGCCTATTCCCTCTTGAGAATTTATCCCCATTTGTTCGGGCTTTCGATGTAAGGAAAATCCTTACAGTTGTATTGGCGGAATCAGCCGTTAAGGGCAACTCCTGGGGGGGCTCGTTCCCGGGAGATACCTCGGCAATACTTCCTATTCGCACTTCGTCTTTGACAGAAGATCAGCGGCCTGATGAACATGAATTACAAATTTTGCTGTTTTGCACGCAGCCGTGAAAAAGGGGGAGATCCTTTCAGAGATTGGTTTGACGAATCATCCTAAAAATTATACCAAATATCTGCTCCCATTAATTGACAAGGGTTGGCTTGAATATACTGAGCCTGATAAACCGACGAGCCCTAATCAATGGTATAAAACTACGGCATTCGGAAAGGGAACACTTGACCCCTGATAGAAACATGGTGTATAAGCCAAAGCCAAGCCCATCTCTTTGTAAATAATTCATTTGCAAAATATTATAGTTGCCTAGGTAGAGGCTTGTACATTTGATGGGGTATAAGCAGTGTACAAGCTACTATTCTGGGTCTACCGCCTATCTTTAATGGCACGGGGAGACCAAACTATTTCAGCCATTTTTTCAACTTTTTCTTGGCCTCTATCGTGGACAACCCCTTACCTTCCTTTATTTGCTGACGGCCTTCCTCCACTTTATTGAAAAGGAGAATCCTGTCAAATAATTGAACAGTATCAAAATTATCGGGCATATTTTTAACTGCCGAAAGCACCTGTTTCTTTGTTAACANNGAATTTAAATCTTTTATTCAATGGTAGTATAATCGAAATTCCGAATAGAATATCGATAGCCATTAGGGTAATGTGGCTTGGCGTGCCGGGGCGTGAAAGGGGTAGGAGGGCAGTGGAGCTACAGCAATAGCCCGACTACCTTGCAGGATTTTCTTGCCGACAAGATGTGGCACATTTCCTAACTTTGTTTTGTGTCACGGCTGTTAGCAGCAAGCACGGAATTCGGAATAATACTGGCACGCTCTTAAAATATTGGCTCACAAACGGCACACAGGAGTCTAAATGACTGATTTGCATATTGTTGCAAATCCAGTGTGTCAAAGGTCGATTCCAGCAGCAGCGGCGGACAAAAGACAGGCCCCTCTCTTTTGCTGAAGGTCATGAGTGGAGACTCGGTCCAGATCGGGGTGCAATGCTTCTATAACAGCGGGGCAGGGGGCGGAACGAATAACAGTTCTTTTAATAATGTTCTCTCCTCACTCACCAACGCGCTTGCCAGTGCTACTGCCGCTGGCGCAGAGGGTGGCAGTTCCGCCATCTTTTCACAACCGGGTAGTTCGGTCTATACGGGGCTGACAAGTTTCCTAAGCAGTAACGATTCCGTCCCGGCTAACTATCCCAAGGCATATATTAACTGGATCTTCCTGGATGACCAGTTTAACTATGTTTCCGGCCTGAGCGGATCGGTCCAGGCGGCCAGTTCGAATTATCCCGCGGGGCAGTTGAATTTCGTTGCACCGGGGTCGCAACTGACTATGAATCGCAACGGATATCTGTATATCTGGGTAAGCAATGAAACCCAGGGGTGGGACGTGTTCTTTGACAACCTTGCCGTACAATACAAACAGGGTCCTCTGCTGGAGGAAAACCATTACTATCCCTTTGGCTTAAACATGGCAGGAATCTCGGACAAGGCCATCAAGACCAACTATGCGGAAAACAAATTTCGCTATAACGGAGGCGCGGAGTTACAAAATAAAGAATTTAGTGATGGAACAGGACTCGAAGTTTATGATGCAGGTTTTAGAACGCTTGACCCACAGTTAGGCAGGTTTTCTCAGATCGATCCGCTGGCAGATAAATCCGTGTTTTCGAGTACGTACAATTACGCAGGAAATAATCCAATTTTAGCCAATGACCCGACCGGATTATTAAAACAAAATCCCCAAGAACAAGCTGAAGAAGCCGCGTTAATGGAGCAAGCCGCGGGTGGTGGCGGTGGTGGCGGTGGTGGCGGCGGGAGTGACGTGGACGAAAGCATGGATGATGCGGCAGATATGAGTTATTCGGGGCAAATGTATTTAGGTGGTGGAGTTTATGAGTTGCCAGATGGAGAAATTGTTGATCAATCGACAGCGGTTGCGTATGCAGAGAGTACATATGGTGGTGGGGTCAACCTTACCGGCGGCATCGCGCAGACTGTTTTTAGCGCATTTCAAAGCGGTATGAGTGATGAAGGCGATGGTTCGACCGCACATTTGCTTTTAATTGGAGGATGGGATTACGCTAATACTGGCTTGTCAAGGCAATCAATGGCAATACTTAGCTCGTTTGCGCAGAATATGAACGTCTCTGTTGACTGGTATGATCCCAAAACCCCGTATGCTGTTGAGGGAGCGGCTCAAGGATTGGCATCTTCATTGCAAGGCATGTCGAATATTTACATCTATGGATATAGCCTGGGAGGGGCAATAGCGCTACAAGTGGCCAGAGATCTAAATGAATCCAATACACCGGTTGATCTGCTGCTGACTGTTGATGCTGCCGATGGGTATAAGGATGTCGACAGAACGGTTACTCCGAACGTGTCAGTCAACTGGAATTATTATCAAACAAATTACAGTCTCTTAACCGGATCGCATGGTGGCCCAAACACCGCGGATGATCCCACCAGCACCCTCATTATTAACATAAATTGTACCGGGCAAAGCTTTTTCAATTCTGTTACAAACCAATATGAATCAGTGACTCATGGAAATATGAGCCAATATACTTTGAGCAGCGTCATCTTTTTATTAAATTACTATATGAACAACCAATGAATCTTATCTTAAAACAAAAAAAACATTATGTTCAAGAAGATCAATTTTCAGTTATTTTTTCTATTGAGTGTTTTGTTCCTGGTATGGGCTGTGATCTCCTATTTTTATGCAGGAGGAATGGATGACGGCCGGCCAATGTCGCCGATCGGCAAAGTGGTGGCGTACTCTTTTCTTCTTTTTCATTATCCCATATGGATTTTTTGGGATCATGAGTTTTCATTAACATTATTTATTGCAGTTGTGATTCTTAACTGCTGTATTTATGCGTACCTCATAGAGAGACTTATTTGGTTTGCCAGAAGTTCGGGAAAAGTAGGCCCCGGCGCCCGATAGACCTAAGGATCTGCCGAACCGGAATTTTGCCGTAGACCACATCCAGCGTGGCCTTGCCGTTGCGGTGGACGACATTGCCGAAGCCGCAAAGGATGGGGGGGCGATTTTCGGCTTTCTTCATTCGGCTGTTGAGGCGCTACCTGTAACAAAAATTCCAAAGACATAGCGATAGCCGGGAGCGCCGCCGGCCACATAGACGTCGCTACCGATAAGGGCGATAGCGCCGGCGCCGGGATTGGAACTGTCAGAAGGAAGGGGGACCAGCGTACAGTTGATCCAGTAGACGGCAGTAGTAGCGCCGTGGGTTAAGGTTCCGCCGATATAGACGTCACCATTGGCCACGGTTATACCTCCGGCAGAAGAGTAGACCGTATCTGTGGTCAGCTGGACAAAATTGTTGTTTTTCCAGTACACGGCATATTCTCCCAGATTGCCGATGCCGTTGTCGACGCCGCCGAGTAGATAGATGTCACTGCCATTTACCAGGACCTGTGAAGCCCCGACGTCGACAAAATCAGTCGGAAGGATTGTCTGCTGACCATTGGTCCAGAGCGCTGCGAGATTATTGGGCCCGTCGGCGGTATTGAGCTGGCTGCCCGCGATATAGACATTCTTCCCGCTGACCGTAACGCTGGCGGCCTGACTCTGAATGCCTGGATTGCCGATGACCTGCGGTATGCCGTTGACCCAAAGCGTCGCGCCGAGGGGACTGGCGCCGACAACGTACACATCGGCACCCTGGACCCAGATGCCATAGGCGAAGGAGTTATCATTACTGTTGGGTGTGGGCGGAAGGAGGGTGATCTGCCCATTCTTCCAGTAGCAGGCCTGGTTGTAGAGGCCGCCATAAACATACCCCGCGGCATAGGCGGTGACGGAGGTATCGGTGGCGCCGCCGCCCATGCAGCCACTATGCTTACGGCCTGGTAAAAGGTACAAAATGTTTCCTGGGAAACCGGCCGGCTCGCTGATGAAATGACTAATCGGCGTAACACACCCTCTTGAAATATTGGCTCACAAACGGCACACGGGAGTCTAACTGGCTGTAATTCAAATATTTGCAAATATCGCCAGCGGCACAAAGGCCCTGACAATGGCCGAGATCTTAGCATTTTGGAGGAGCACCGTGGAAGACTATCGTCTAATGGGGCCGCTGGTAGAACACAGATTTTCCGGCATTCAGCTGATGAAATTTTCCGCTCCGGCTACTTTCCCTTCTTTCTAAGACGTCTTTTCATCGCCGGGTTGTTTTTGAGTAGCCTGGACTGATGGTGAACAGTAGGAATGCCGATCTTGTTCTCCTTCAATACTTCATAAATAATCCGGTAGTGGCTGCATAGAAGTTGACGAATGGTGGACAGGCCTATTTCCGGAACTACCCTTCCCCTATATGGGTATACTTCAAGCACTTCAGCCGTGGAGAAAAACAACTCGTATGAGCTTCGGCATATTGGCTCACAAACGGCACGCAGGCGCCTAAATGAATGGAATTCAATTATTTGCAAATCCAGTCCTGGGCACGAAGGCCCCTCAACGAAAGTTGAGGGGTTTTTGCATTTTGGTAGCTTACCCTTGAAAATTTCGTATAGCCAGACAAATGGTGCAAAATCCAATTACCGGCCGGTCCAAACCTCTAAGCGCTAAGTGGTCATTTCGGCGGTTCCACCGCATCCACCAGGCCCGTAAAGGCAATAACATAAAACGCCTGCTTGGTCTTATCGCCAACCGGTTCGCCTACCCCATATAAGAGATCACCGTTGGCTTGCAAACTGATCTTATTTTTTGTCCCGTTTATCGTAGCAGTAATATCCCCATTTGCCTCCTGCTGAATGGAGAGGGTCCAGTTCCCCGGGCGATTATAGACAAAAGGCTGGGTATAACTTTGCGCCAACTTCCCCGGCTTGCAATCGGGGCATACCGTCGAAGTCCGGTCGCTATACAAGGCAGCCGGGTTCGCGGGGCCAAGAAATTCCCCTATTGACGGCCCCGGCGCGCCCAGGGACTGGCTCCCGGTCTTCTCCAGGCTGGCAGTGACATATGCCACAATCCCATTGTCTTGGTTGGTGACAAGAGTAACCGAGATAAGCTTACCGGGTGTGGCGCTCTTAAGTGCTTCCGCAAAGGTCATTCCTTGAGCCATCAACTTCCCGCTCGCCAGTGCCAAAGGCAAAATACCGCATACCGCAAGGGCGGTTTTAAATTTAACTTTCATGGTGTTATTGTTTTGATTTCACCTTTTGTCGTATAACTGCAATACATTGGAAACAAGTTTCTCGCCTTTTTTTCAAATCCGCGTTTCTGAGAATAACAACATCCTGCGTGATAATACAGGACGGGATCTGATACCATCTACGGCATAACCTTTCTGGTTTTCCCTTTGCTATTGGTAATTTCTATGGAAGACATGGTACTATCGACAGCGATAAACCTCCCGGACTGAGATAAAAAAGAATTTCCATATCCGGTTTCGCGTTTTTGATGCCTCCCGTCTTTGTATACAATGATGGCGGAGACATCGTCCGACTGTAAGGATAAGAAACGACAGCTTTTATTTAATTCAAATACTTTCAACGGGCCCTTATTCTGGCTGGCCGCTATTAAATATTTCCCATCACTGCTTCGCAATTTGACCAGCGCTTTACCATTTTCAGGGATAAAGATCCCGCTTTGTAAAATAGTTAGCGGCGTAAAATTTCCCTTGCCATCCCCTTTTAAGATTAATCCATTCAATGCATCATATCGGCCGTACGAAGGAACGGTTCCATAGTCATTGGTGTTCATACAAATATCGAGATTGCCGTCGCCATCAAAATCGTCGGTTATCATTCCATTGATGGCAGAGTACTGGGCCATATCGGGCAAGGGCTCCATCGTAAAAGTTCCATTGCCATTGTTTCTGATAAAGCAACTTTTAAGATTATTGGCCGAGTATTTAATGGAATTCTCCAATTCCTGCGGCGTGAATAATTGATCAAAGGTTGCCCCGGCAAATGTTTTATAAGATAGAAACCTTTTTTTCAGGAAAGGTAATTGCAAAAGAACGTCATCCCGTGAAGCGGTCACAAACTCTTTCGGCTGACCGCCTTGCTTATCTTTTATATAGGAAGTCAGCATGCACTGTTCAATCCCCTGGTTATAGAAATCCTTTGCATAGATAGATACAGGGTATTTGTCACTTGCCTTGTAGAAAGAATTTTCTCCAAGATTGCTCACTACATAATCCATATGCCCATCATTATTGAAATCGCCGGCGGTGATACTGTTCCACCAGCCAATCTGATGGCCAATTTGAGAAGAGGGCGTAATATCCTTGAATTGCCCGTGATCGTTTCTCAAAAATGTTACCGGCATCCATTCTCCTGCCAATACCAGGTCCGGCCAGCCATCATTGTCAAAGTCGGTCCAGACGGCATCACACACCATCCCGATATTCAGCAATGGTTTCGCCACCGTTGCCGTTACGTCCGTAAATTTTACCTTGCCATCCTTTGTATCATTTCGGTAGATGGCACATGAAACAGGCTTTGGATAGTTCCAGGGATCCACGCGACCGGCGACAAATAAATCCAGTTTACCATCATGGTCATAATCGATTGCCCGGACGCAGGATTTGCTGGTCAGGTTCTTTGGCAGCGCTGTGGTGTCGAGGGTGAAATTCCCTTTGCCATCATTGAGATACAATTTATCCTGGTAGCCCTGACCATTAGGAGCATTTTCATAACCGCCGGCGGCTATATAAAGATCCAGATCCCCGTCATTATCGGCATCGAACAAAAGAAGGCCCATGTCATCCCAATTCTTTTTATTTTGCCCGGGAAGAATATGTTTACTGATAAATGTTCCATCTTTTTGTTGTAATAACAGTGTAGTAGGGTTGGAGCCGGACCCGCCAATGAAGATATCATCGAGGCCGTCGCCATTGACATCGCCCACAGCCATGGCCGGCCCGTATTCGGAAAATTTATGCGGTAATAATTTTTGAATATTGAAATCTATAAAATCTGTCTGCGTATGCTGATAGTGGATCCTCGCCGAGTCTTCGATTGGCCGAAACAATGCCTGGTTGGCTTTTGTATGCTTTTCCCAGCTATAGGATTGCCGGGCATTATCATGACTGACCGTCATTGTTTGATTGACCTCGACATGTAGAAAAACCTGTTTTTTCCCATCCGGCCATTTTACGATCATCGAGTCGACCCCGGACGTTCTTCCCAGGCCGAAATGCGGGTCTATTTGATTGGTGGAAAGGTAGCCGCGATAAGGTGTCTGCTCATACACCTGCTGCTTACCGCCATAATATAATTCGATCCATGTGCCGAGGCCATTTCGATTCAGCGAATCGCCTATCAGCTTTATAGTAAGATAGTTCGATGTGTCTGCTGAACTGTTCCTGTAAATGAATGCCTCGTCATTGATATTATTGATGACCAGATCCAGTTTGCCGTCATTATTCAGGTCGACATAGGCGGCGCCATTAGCGAAAGAAGGGGTTGTCAGACCCCAGTTGTCGGATACGTCCCTGAAAGTTGCATTTCCCTTATTTTGAAAGGCATAGTGTTGCAATTTGACCTGTGGTATTTTACTCAGTACTTCCTTCTTGGAAGCATATGCAAACGACTTCTCGCGGAAAGCGATGAAATCATGATCCGTCAGGTCCTTCGGGAAACCATTGGTAATGATAATGTCCCGAAATCCGTCATTATCAAAATCCTGGACAAGGGGCGCCCAGCTCCAGTCCGTTGAGGAAATACCCGCCCAATAGCCGATATCGCCGAATATCGGATCGCCGGCAGAATCGTCTTTCCCGATACGCGGCCCCATGTTCAATTGCAACGTATTGCGCACATATTGATACTGATAACCGAAACGATCATTGTTGAGATAATTTTCATAATTGTAGCCCGACATCAGCAACTTTTTTCTGTAGTTGTCTTCCGGGTCCATATCCATTTCAATCACGTCCGGCAGGCCATCGTTATTGACGTCCATCACGTCTGCCCCCATGCCGTTGGCGGAAGTATGTTTGAAATATTCCGCTGACTTGTCGGTAAAGGTACCATCGTGGTTATTGATGTAGAGGAGGTCATTCGAGAGAAAATCATTCGCTACAAAAATATCTTTCCAGCCGTCTTTGTTGAAGTCGGCAATGGTAGCGCTATGGCCATAGCCTTCAATAGTCACCCCGGCCTGTTTTGTAACATTCGTGAACACCGGATGGCCTAATTTTGCGTTCCAGTCATTTCGGTATAAACGACCGGTACTCGGCGCGGAACCATCTTTTACTTTTGGCCGGTAGACGGAAGGGTTTACGTCCTGGTCAAATTCGTTTACGGCGATGTATACATCAAGATCGCCATCATTATCATAATCGAAAAAATACGCCATCGTCGAAAATGACGTGTCATTCAATCCGTATTCTGCTGCCATTTCTTTAAAAACAGGGATGCCCTGTTTGTTTACTCCCTGGTTTATATACAACAGGTTTTGCCTCTTTCTGGCGTCTGGTGATATGGTGGCACAAACATAAATATCCGGCAAACCATCATTATTGATATCAACCACCGAAACGCCGCGGCACCACCTGCCGCTGCCATTTACATGGGCAATGTCCGTGACATCTTCGAATGTAAAATTCCCTTTGTTTAAATAAAGTCTGCATGGGACTTGATTGCCTGCAAAATAAATATCCGGAAGACCGTCATTGTTGAAGTCCCCGATACCCACGCCGGCGCCATTGTATATATTCGGAAGATCGAACGGATTGACGGAATCATTTTCGACAATATGATTGTTGAAATGTACATTGGAATAATCAGCGGGGACAAGTTGAAATAAAGGTTGCTTTCTCTTACATGAAATGACCAGAAAACATAAAAAGATGAACACAAAAGTTGACTGATTTTTCATTTAAGACCTTTTCAGAGCGTTATAATGCAATAAATTACGTAGATTCGGGCACATATTAAAACAATAAATCACACATCATGAAAAAGCTACTGTTTACGGTTGCCATCGCCAGTCTTACATTCGCATGTAATGATGCCCCCAAGTCTTCGACTTCTACAACGGACACGGCCGCGACCGCCGCGACGCCTGCTGCTACGGATTCTTCGGCTGCTGCAACCCAGCCCGCTTTGAAGGATAGTCTGATGACATTGAAAGACGGCAAGGTGCTGATCGTAAAGAATGGCGCATGGGTGGCATTGGATGCGCCGGTAACATGCACTAATGGCCGGGTGGTTTCGGTTGATGGAACAGTATCGAAAAAGGATAAGAAAAGAAAGCTGGAAGAAGGAATGATGATCGACAAAGACGGCCAGATCATGGATAAGAATGGTAAGTTGATGGATACCAGCGGTTGGGATTAATTATTGACTATATAGATTTTTGCATCCTGGTGAAAGGTTTGCCAGGTATGCCAGAATTCATTATACGATTGCACCGGCAGAAGCTTTTTGCCCAGTAGCGATCCGCGGATGCACACCCCGTCCATATTCCAGCTTGAGTGTGTTTCATCATCTACCAATAGATCCTTGTTGCCTGAGATTCGAAAAGTGAGCGTCGAGTCATCTACCCGGCGATCATAGACATGAAAAGAGGCCGAGTCGTTTTCGATGGTTACCAGGATGGGCAATTGATCCAGCGAATCCTGGATAATTTTCTTTTGCAGCAGCTCATTCCAATCGTATGCCTTTGAAGAAAAACCAGTCATCACACCGACGATCCATGAATTGTGTTGCCATGAAGCAATGTCCCTTCTCACCAGGACGCTTCGCATCGTGCCCTTATCATAATCTTCCAGCCCGAAATAATGGTCCATGAACGTCGTATCCGGTTTCATCACAAGGGAGTTCGGATATTGCCTCAGCCAGGCATCCAGTGTCATTTGCGATGAGGGAAATTCTTTTAAGACCTCCCCTTTCAGCGGGCCCGTGATCGCCACCCCTGTTGCCTGCTGCCACCAGCTTTTTGTTGTGGCATCTTCAAATACTGCATTGAAATGGTCCATGCCGACAAGACGGAAGGACTCCTGCCGTCCATTCACCATCGGACTGAATACGCGACCCGATCTGCACACCGTACAGTAGGTGACCATTACCGGAGTTTTCCCGACCGTGTCGATCACCTGGTGATGATATCCGATCAATTGTATGGGATAGGCTTTTGCCTGTCCGTCGATCATTATGCCGATCACCAATTTCGATTTATCCATGTCACTGTCGCCTGCAATAGTGAAAGACTTATTTACCGGTTGATAAAAAATTTTATCCGCCGGCAATCTGAAATTGAAAGCGTAAAACAGGATGCCGTAAGATACCAGGATCAATGGTAAAAGTATCTTTGCCCAGGTTCTGTCACTTTTAAAAGCGGCGAGCAATGCATAGCATGCGAGGGCCAATACAAGGATCCTGATCCATACAATCGATTCATCCAGCCAGTAGGCATAGGAGATAGTATTGCTGACCTGGCTACCCGGAAAAGGCATGACAAAATAGACGCGTAATATTTCTGCAGAAAATAGCAGGAGCAGCGCGATGAAAACAATAAGACGCTTCACATATCCAGGAAGTTTCACGGAAAGTAAATAAGCAGGTTTGAGGACTATGGCAGCAGCAATTCGTTTCACAGTTGTTTGGCCGATTATGGCAGGTAATTTAAGGAAAATCGGTAAGAAAACCAAGAAGTTGCCTTAACTTGAATGCTTCAAATTGACACGGATGAGGGGGCATTTCCTTTCGATATGGGTGTTATTCATTGCTTTGGGACAACATCTCCTGGCGCAGGACGGCAATCCTGCGGAGGCCGGGACCCGTCGCCCAAACATCATCTTCATTTTGTCCGATGACCATGCCTACCAGGCTATCAGCGCCTATGGCAGCCAGCTGGCCCTGACCCCTAATATCGACAGGATCGCAAGGGAAGGCGCGCTGTTTACCCGTGCCATGGTGACGAATTCCATCTGCGGTCCCAGCCGGGCGAGCCTGCTGACGGGCAAATACAGTCATAAGAACGGCTATACCCTGAATGAAAGAAAGTTCAATACCGATCAGCCGGTCTTTACCGATCTGTTGCACAACAGCGGTTACCAGACAGCATGGATCGGGAAATGGCATCTGGGCAATCTGCCGAGAGGGTTAGACTATTTTCGAATCCTCAACGGGCAGGGCGAATATTACAACCCCGATCTGATCGGACCTTCCGATACGGTCAGGGTAGAGGGCTATGTGACGGATATCATCACGGAACTGACGGAAAAATGGCTTGACGGCCGGGATGAGTCCAAACCGTTTTGCCTGATCGTCGGCGAGAAGGCCACGCATCGGGAATGGCTGCCGGACAGCACCGACCTCGGCGCCTATGATGACGCAGCGTTTCCATTGCCGTTCAGTTTTCATGATAGTTACGAGGGCCGCGTGGCTGCTGCACAGCAGGATATGACGATCGGCAAGACCATGCTGCTGAAAGAAGACCTGAAGGTACATGCCGATTACGATCATGACCCCCTCTATAATCGCTTCACGCCGGCGCAGAAAAAACCGTTTTACGATTATTATGAGAATAAGATCAGCAAGGAGTTCGATAGCCGGCATGATACGGGCGAAGCGCTATTGCAGTGGAAATACCAGCGGTACCTCAGGGACTATCTGTCCGTGGCCCGTTCCCTTGACCGAAATATCGGCCGGTTGCTGGATTACCTGGATGAAAAAGGCCTGGCGAACAATACGGTGGTCATTTATGCCTCCGACCAGGGATTTTACCTGGGCGAGCACGGCTGGTTCGATAAACGATGGATCTATGAGGAGTCACTGCGGACGCCCTTTGTTATGCGCTATCCGGGTGTCATCAAGCCAGGCAGCCAGGTGTCTGCCATTACCCTCAACATAGACTGGGGGCCTACCTTACTGGATATTTGCGGTATCAAAACACCGCCGGATATGCAGGGCGTTTCTTTCCTGCCATTGGTGGATGGAAGGGGTGCGGCCTGGCGGAAAGCCATGTACTATCACTATTATGAGTATCCGCAGCCACATCACGTATCTCCGCATTTCGGCATCCGTACGGAGCACCGGGTACTGGTCCGCTTCTATGGGCCGGGCGATTTCTGGGAACTATATGATCTCGACAAAGACCCGGAAGAATTGAATAACCTTTACGGCAAGCCGGGATACGCGGCAACGGAAGAACAGCTGAAAGCTCAACTGAAGGACTTGATCCGTCAATATGATGATAAAGACGCCCTTCAGATACTGGAGCGGGGCGAAGATTCGAAATAATGTTTCCCGGGATTCACATGGCGTATTTCACAGTACCCTTCATAGTGGCTGACTTTAACCACATGCCCGTCCATCCTGACCACCGCCGACCCCGACCGACAAGGAAGATACACATGGCCGATAGTATTACCCGGCAAAGTGATCCGCAGCCTGAAACTGTCCCGTTTGTTGTCGAAGCTCTCTTCGATATCTCCCCGGATAGTTCGGTAAGTCAGCGCTGCATGTTCAAGCGATCCCGGCTGCGGTTTGATCTCTACTTCCCCGAAACCCGGTGTTTNNGGCCGGAGCAGTACCCCAGGCATGGCACCAGTCCTGGTTAGGTTTGTATTCCTGTCCCCAGGCTTCCATGGTCATCGAAGCACCTTCCCGAAGCATGTTATACCAGCTTCTTTTTTCTGTCGAGGTCAATAGTCGCACGGCGTACTCCTGATCATTAACCCTGGACAGCGCATCCAGCAGGAACTGTGCGCCGTAAACACTGCAAGCCATACCCCGGGAATGGATAAAAGATACGACCGCCGCCATTTTTTCCCCGGGCACCAGCCCGAATGCCAGTGCAAAGAAATTGGCGTGGAGGGAACTATGCCCGGCGCCTTCTCCATCCAAAGCCAGCTTTGTTTCCGGATCGAAAAATGTCCGTTGGAATGCAGCCCGTACAAGGGTCGCTTTATATCTGTAGTCATGGGCATCGGAGAGGTTACCCAGCGCCGTCGCCAGCTTAGCCATTACTTCCAGGTCGGCATAATAAAATGCATTGACAACGGCATTATAATCCGTAAAAACGAAGCCGTCCGTTTCGCCGGGTTGCGGCCAGTCTACAATATCTTTCAGCTTTACATCCTCATAGAATTGGCCAAAATGGATCGACTTCAAAAATTCCGGCGTCTGTTTACCTGTGCGGGTACTGATCAGTCCATCCTGTCGCGCCAGGGCAGTCAGTAGTTTAGCTTTCAGCTGTGGGTATAACTTCGCGGCCAGCCTTTGGTCGCCGGAATAAAGATAGTCGTTCCATGCTATGAGGATATTTTGCAAAGACCATTCGGTAGGCCAGGTAGGATGATAAATGAGATAGTCCAGCGTTCTTTCAGCCATCGTAAACTCCGCATCACTGGCATAATGCGACAGTTGAGTAATGAGCGCGTCTGCTTCATAAGGGATGCGTTCGCGGTCGCCATCGACATAATAACCCGAAAATGAGGTGGCTTTTATCGTATACTTGCACAGCTCCCAAATTTTATTTAACACAGTATCCGAGCTCGTAAAAGTAGTGGCGCCATCGTCAAAAGTACTGGTGACCAGGTAGCGGGACACACTGTCGATATGATACCTTGTTGGCGCATCGGCAATCTCTGCATAACGGAAAGGCAGTACCTCGCCGATGTCTGCGGGCATTAATATGGCGTTCTTTGCCGTATTTCGTTTATCCGGCGGTATGGCCGGGATATAGCCGTGTTGTCCCTGGGTCAGCGGTACTGTAATCATTCGATACCGAACCGAACCGGGAGGTGTTTGATTGACATGTCCATCAGGTGTCAGCGCTTCCCCCAGGTGAATGATCAGCGTGTCATTCGGATTCCGGGAGCTGACCGACAATCTTACCTGGCTGAAACCGTCCCGGCCAAAGTCATACAGCGAGTTGGTGACTTTTTGTGGTTGTTGAAGTGTTTTAACTAGTGTAACGGGGGGTAGAGCAAAATCCTCTAGTTTCTCGCCGGTGACAAATGTCTGGATGGAGGAGTAGGGACTGACTTTTCCGTTTTTGTCCCAGGTCCGGACTTTCCAGTAGTAAGTCGTGGATGGCTTTAGTGCGGGGCCGTTGTAGGTCTTGCCGATGTTGTTGGTGCTGTTCTTTTTTCCGGAGTTCCAGAGGTCTGCTGCGTACTGGCTGGCTACCAGGATCTGGTAGGCAGATTGGTATTGTTGGGATACGATCCATGAAAACGCCGGGAAGCGGCTATTTACTTGTTGTGGATTTGCCATAAGATCGACTCTCAGCGAAAAAGGAGCATTTTTTTCCCCGGCGTAAGATGGCAGGGATGGAATCACCCAGTCATTCTCCCCCGCTTTCAGCAGGTAGGTTTTATTCTTCCAGATGAATAGGCCGGATGTATGTGATGGGATGCTGATTTTTATATCCCATTTATCTTTCTCCAAAACATAGGTGACGGCCACTTTACCGTTTGGATGAGGGATCTCACCGCTCACATGGGTTAGCGTTCCCAAATGCGGTTCTATTTTTATCCGGCTGAATCCCGGCGCATAGCTGTCGATACCTAAAACGGTACGGTAGAACTCGATATTCGGGCTGCTGCCCCAGGCATGACAATCAGAGCGGGTAGTGTTGACATCGGAAACCTCGGCCCAGGTGGTGAGACCCATGGCCATGTTTTCCCGGTAAATATCCAGCCAGTCCATATAATGATCGCCCAGGCCCGCTTTTACCAGTGCCTGGTTCAGGTAATATTTAAAGTAGATCGTGCACTGAGTGAGGCTTTTGTCGTTTAGCAGCGCGTTCGCCACCGCCGGCATCTCTGCATCGCTCACCATGCCGGTGAGTATGGCCAGCGAGTTAACATGCTGGGAAAACCCGGTTTTTTCTTTAGTATCGGCATACAGCCTCTTAGCCGTATCCCAATATTTGCGCCGGATGGTGACTTTCAACTGTGCAGCTTTCTGAGCGTAAATAACTGCATAATCATGTAGTCCGACCTTGGCTTCCATTTCTGCTGCCCATTGGTACGCCCAAAGTAATTGCAGGTCATATATGGCGGCACAGCCGTCGCTGCCTTTTGACCCTCCGCCCATATTGCCTACCCAGTCGACAAAGGCCCAGTAGGGCATGTCTTTTATCGAGCCGTCCGGCTGCTGGTATTTGCTGAAAAAATCCAGGATGCCCCGTTCGCCGGGCAGCTTATTTTTAATAAACTCGTTATCGCCCCGGTACATCCAGTAATCATGCAACATGCAGATATACCATAACGAAAAAGTGGATATAACCTGGGTGCCTTTTGTAGGATAGCAGCTCCTGGTTACGCCTTCGGGTAATCGGGAATCGTCAATCTCATTAAGGGCATTCCGTGCCAGGCGGTCATCGCTGGTATTGTAGTAAGACACCATTGCCTGTATACGGGTATCGCCAATGTATTGCAGCTGCTCGTAATAAGGACAGTCGGTATAGGTTTCCCAGGCGTTAAGCCTGGCCGTTCGCCAGCCAATATCCAGCATTTTATTGATTTCGGTATCGGCAGTATTAAATACCGAGGTTCGTTTAAAAGGATAACCGGTAAAAGTCCCATAAAGGTCGTCGATAACCAGCGGGTCATTTTTGGTTTGCACAAATAACCTGATGTACCGGAAAGTGCGAAAGTTCAGCGTTGTAAATGACTGGCCCTGGCTGCCATCTGCAAGGAGGCTGTCTTTTCGCCCTATAAACTCTTTGCCCTCTATTTCATTCCGGTTGCCTTTGGCAGTTCCTTTACTGCCTTTTTCGTAAAGCGATTCGGCATACCCCAATGATATGCCTGCATCTTTGCCGCCGCTAAAATGCAAGGTGACATAGGCGTTCGTCTCATAGGTCTGATCGAGCAATAAAGCGACGGTAGTGTTCGCGGGGATAGTCAACGGGGTCCTTTCTCCCGGAAACGCCGGCGGAATGGGTATGCCCGTAGCCATCCGCAGTACGGGAATACGCTGATAAGTCATTTCTCTCGGCGGCAGGGTTGAAGGCACCAAAGACCAGTCAGTACCCCACGCCATGCCTTTCAGCCTGCCGTCCGATACTTTAGCTGCCCATGGCCAGGCGCTGTCGTCATAACCGTCAGCTGTCCAATCGTCTTTAACAGCCTGATTCATATCCACCATTTCGCCTTTGCTGGCAGCAAAAAAATAGCCCGGAACAGGCTGATGACCTGCATCGCGGATGCACTTCCAGCTCCTCTCATTCGTATTTAATATTTCTTCTGCCGGCGAATGGCCTTGCAAAATAAAACCTGTGCGGAAACTGATCTGTGCTTCGGGACGAAATTCGGCTTCATTCCAAACGAGCGCAGCTACTGTATTTTTTCCCGCAACAAGCCACGACGCCAGGTCAACCGTTTCGTAATTCCAGAAATAGTAATCGCCACGCGTCGGACCGAGAGAGACCAGCGTTCCGTTGACATATAATTTGTATCGGTTATCTGCCGATATATGAATGATAAAGCTGGCCGGTTTAGCCGGCAGGCTGATGGTTTTACGGAAATAGTAAACGCCGTAATGATTGCCGGGGTCATTGGGTGCGGCTATCCAGTCAGCATTCCATTCTTTCCTGTCCGGGAGGACGGCGGGCTGCGAATAGCTGTTTTTGACCAGCAGTAGACTTGCCATCAAAATCGATACGGTAAAAGAAGATTTCATTGTAAAAGTATTTTTACTGCCCGGCTATAGGCTGAACTTTCCATCTGGAGGAAATAGGCTCCGCTGCTCAATCCCCCCGGCAGGTTAATCGTATAGGTTCCCGTGGGACCGCTGAGCGATACCCGGTTGGTATACACAGGCTGTCCGGTCACATTCCGGATCACAAGATAAGCATCCCGGCTGTTGAAACCTTCATAGGATACATTAATGCAATGCCGGGCAGGATTGGGATAGGCATTCAGCTGCCAGCTTTCATGTTCGTCTCCGTGTCCCTCGCCATGGCCTCCCACCGGGTCGCCGCCGAAAGCCGGGGATTGATCATAGGGAGAAATGGAGGAGTCGATCAATTGCAACGGTACACGCAGCCCGCGAGGCCGGTAATAATCGGGATCGAAGCCGTTGTTGATGCAAGCCGGTTCGCAATTGCTGTAACCATTGATATCATAGGTGATCAGCAATTCATTCTTGTTGTTGATGTATTCCGGATGGATATTGGGACCATACCAGAATGGCGTATGCCCCAGGTCGTTGTCCGGGATCGTATACAGCGTCTTTTGCGGTGAAAAAGGCCCCGTCAGGCTGTCGGCCGTCGATGAGTAGAGATGCGTTCCGGCGTCACAGCTGACAGCGAATTCTGTACTGACCAGCACATATTTATTGCGCACTTTGGCTACATAGACACCGTTGCTGGCGCCGGTGGCGATCGGTGCAATATGCGAGATCGCCGTATCCCACGCCGAGCCGTTCCAGAATGACCATGGCGCCGCCGGGTTGTTCCGCGGGAATCGTGCGACAACGACATTGCTGCTAATAAATGCGGACTGTATCCCCCAGGTATAAATATAGTTGCCCGGCTCCGCCGTATCGAAGCCAACCCCAAAGGTGATACCATTGAAGTTCTGCAGGGAATCAAAGCCCACTACAGCCAGGGAAGGAAAGACTATTTTGCCCAGGAAGTCATTGCCCCCGCTTGAGAAACCCAGCCCCCCGCTGGAATTCATAATATTCATGCAATACACATACACGGTATCGCCGCGCTGGTAGCCGCCGGTAGGCCACATGAGATAGTTGTCATTTGGGTTGTTCTTGAAAAAGCTCGGGATGCCCGGGCCGTTACCGATCAGGGTGGACGTCTTCGGCCACTGCCAGTTGCCGGTCGGTTGCACCAGTGCCGCATTACGGACCTGGAAGAGGCAACCGGTCGTTCCGGCCATCGTGTCGTAGTTGTTGATATAGCTGTCATCCATCGCCCAGAGATCCCTGCCGTCAGATAGGGGGATGGATGACGATCCATCACTCGCAATCCAACCGCTGTCCCGGTTGAAGAACTCCTTTACCCGCGGATCTTCATAAATGCCGGGATTGACCGGGATCGCATTAGCGCTCAGTAACATCATATCCGGTACGGGCGACCCATAATTGAAGTTATCTGTTGTACCGGTGAAGGTCATGCGGAACTGGTACACAGAGTCCTGGGCCAGGCTGTCGGTGGGTCTGACATCCCATTCAAATTCCTGCTTCGTTCCGGCATTCAGCGTATCGGGAAACTGCCAGGTGCTGACCAGCACCTTTCCGCCGGCAAATGTACCGGCGCCGTCATCCCTGATCTGGGAAGTGGTAGCCTCACCATCCTGAACGAAAGGACTGAAACGCGCCATGACAAAATCATGCCCCGCTATACTATCCGTCACCGCCGTCCAGGCGCCGGATGAGCCCCGTTGATATTGCAGCCCGATCACGCCCGTCTCGTTATTGCCCAGGCTGTTGTAGATCTCCATCCGGATGCGGATAGCCTGACCCGGTACAAAAGGGTTGGTCGTCGGAAAATCCTGGGGCGAATGCCAGGTGGCCCGGGTTTGAGAGCCATTGTCCTTGCGCCAGCGCCAATGGGCCTGGCTGAAGTTGGCGTATAAGGGGCTGCCGGCAATGAGCAGCAAAAAGAGTAATGTCATGCTCGGTTTCATAAAATGGAAGGTTTTTTGTTTATAATGATGATAGATAGTACAAAAAGCACACAGATATAGACCGGGATCAGCGGGTAACGGACGGCGGCAGTAAGCCGGTCATTGGGATGGATCGTGAACAAAATGCCTGTGGTATCGATACGGCCCGAAGCGTCGATACAACCGCTCCAACCATTGTTGCTGTTGACGGCGATGTCCTTACGGGTTTCCACGGCACGGAGCCGGGCGTTGTAAAAGTGCTGTTTGACAAGCCAGGTGTCGCGGAACCATCCGTCATTGCTCATGTTCAGGAGAAAGGTGGCGCCTTGCCGGACACGGCGGGCTGCGGCCCCGGGCAAAGCCGACTCGTTACAGATCAGCACACCCGCTTTTCCTTCCGGCGTCGTCAGGGGCAGGTCATTATCTCCGGGTTCTACGGAATAACCGTCAGAGGACAAAAAAGGGAATTGCAGACCCAACCACGGCTGTTCAATGAACAGCAAAGCATATTTTTTATCATACCGCCCCGCCACCTTTCCATCCGGCAGCAGACAGTAGGCAGAGTTGCGCACAACGCCGGCCGATACGGCGGTATTCATGCCCAGCACATGTGTGATCGATCGCTGACGGGAATGACTCAGCAGCTCTTTCACCAGGTCGTCGTCAGGCGACCAGGTCCAGGGGATGGCGGATTCGGACCAGAGGATCATCCGCGGATGGGCTGCGATGCAGATGTCTTCCTGCTGCAGCAACTGCTGTACACGCCTGTTCCCGTTGGTAGAATCCCAGGGTATCTCGGGCGGGATATTTTCAGTCACCATGGCAAGGGAGAAGGACGAACCCTGGTCTTTCTCCGGTGAAGGCAGCAGCCACCAGCCCCATAACATATAACACCCCGTCAACAACAGAGGGGCCAGTGCATATTTCCAGCTGCGGCGAAGGATGGCCAGCGCTATAAGGTAGTTCACCTCAATCACGACAAAACCGGCTCCCGTGACGCCTATCACCGATATTGGCTGGATGGCGTACAAATCACCGGCGAAGGCGTAGCCGAGGTGAAACAGAAACCATGGCATTTTCTCTGCCCCCCATTGCACGGCGGTTTCTGCCAGTACCCAGACCGGCGCGATCAGCACCAGTGGCGTCCGCCATAACAGCAGGGCACAGCTCAGCGAAAAGACAACGACACACAGCAGGAATATCGCTATGCCATAGCCGACAGAGGTACCGGTAAAGGTCTGGGCGCCGGAGATCATCCAGGCAAAAGCGAAAACCGAGAATGTGGCTCCGGCGATGAGACCGGGTAAGAAGCCGGAGTATCGATCGGCGCTCCGGGATTGGCCGCCAAGTACCAGGAACAGCGGGACAAGTGCTATCCAGACGAGGAAGGGCACCGTTTGCAAGACGGCGTGATAAACACACAGGCCGGAAAGCATGGCCCCTGCAATGGAGGCTCTACTCCGATATTTTTTTAATTTCGACAAGATGTGTTTTGGGTTGGTTCACTGTATAGATCTCGTTGACCAGCAAATCCATCTCTTTTTGCCAGGCGGCACGGACAGCAGGGTATCTTGCGGCCCGATAGTTATCCCGTTTGGAGGCGACAGCCCAATCTTTCGCTGCCTTAGCATTCACTGAATCCGTCGTCGCGTCGCCGTCTTTGAATTTGAGGCCGATATTCCGCAGGTAATCGAATTGCAGCCAGTAATAGGCTCTTAATTTGGACTCGAGCGCCATCCGCTCTTCATTCAGCTGCAGTACCGACATGGCCTGATCGTATTCCGGGGTGTTGGTCAGTTTGGCCAGGTTGATGCCCTGGCTCAGCTCGGCGGCGGTCCATGCGCCTATTTTCCGGTCATCGATGGTCAGCTCGTAGTTGCCGGTGTTCAGTCCGGTGACGCGCAGTATTTCCCGGTTAAAGCTGTCGTAGAAGGGGATCAGGCCGATGGCTTCCGACTGACGGTGAGGATTGCCCCAAAGTCTTGCAACGGTATCTACGGGGAAGGGTAGGGAGGAGGGAAGATAATCAAAACGCAGGCCGCTGCCGGCGGCCCCGGGTGACCCTTTCCCACCGTTCAGCGCCGTAAGGTTAGAGATGTGGCAGTTGGTCTCGCGGTCGGCATGAAGGCCGCCGGCATCGATGGACATATCCGCTACCGGCAGCGTGTCCAGCCCTTGTGCCTGCAGGAAAAGCCAGGCCATCACGAAATGGCCGGAATTACCCGGATGGATGCGGTCATTGCCGGTAAGGGTGAAAGTCGAGTCTGTTTTTTGCTGTTGCAGGGTGATCGTAGTCATCGGGTGAAAGAAATCGACCCAGCCCCAATGGTTATCCTTCGCCGTCTGTTCCTGAAAGTCGACGATTTTCCCCATGTACTTACTTTTACCTGGAAAATAGTTGCCTTTGATCTTCACCATCTCATCATACAGCGAACCGCCAATCATTATCTTTCTGACATTCGGCAACGCCTTTAGCTTCTGCTCCAGCAGCCCGAAATAATGGAGAGACTGATTGACGCGGACGTTAGCGGTAGAGTCGGCATTGGCGGCGAGGAATTCGTAATAGCCGGTATCGTTCATGCCGAAGGTCAGGCAGATCACCGTCGGGTCGGCCGGCAGAACGTCGTCATCGAAGCGCTCGTACATCTGTTTGGCTACATCGCCGCCGATGCCGCGGTTGAAAATGGTGATCCTGCGATGGGGGAAGTGCAGCATATAATACAGCCAGATATAGGACTCGTAGTAGCCTTGCTCCGTGATACTGTTGCCCACGAAGGCGATACGATCACCGGTCTTGAAGGGTTGGGTCTGGGCGTTTACGCTGAAACCGGTGGTTAGAACGGAGAGGAGGATGACGAATACTTTTCTCATTTTAATACGTCTTTAAATTTTATAGTGCGGATACCGAAGCGGGGTGCGGTGATGGGGGTATACATTTGGTCCCGGCCGTCCTGTTTGATATCGAGTGACTGAATGATGTGTCCGTCCAGCGCTACAAGGTCCGCGGCCTTTACCGGGAACCCGGGATAGATGCGTTGCAGGCTGTCTTTTCCTTGCGCGTTGAAAAGCCTTACCAGCAGATCGGCTCCGGAGACAGTGACGGACGAGACTTCCCAGCCGGAGTTGGCCAGACGAAGCAGTGAGTGGGATTCCGCGCCTCCTACTTTCACCAGCAGCGGTTCGTTGTAGCGGGTACCGGCCGTCCAGATTCCCGCCTGATCCCATCGGCCAGCATGCGGCAGGATGGCGTAATCCATGGTCGTGGGTCCGGTGATCGAATAATCGCGGCCAAAGAGTCCGGGACCCGAATATTGCACCGTCAGTGCCAGCGGGTAACCCGGACCATGGTCATAGGAAGTCGTTTCATCGGTGAACACCGCCAGCCCATAGGTGTCGTCGTTGTTGGCAACATCCACCCAGTTCAAAATGACAACATTCTTAATACTGTCCCAGCTATCGAAGAAGGTATCGGGCAGCCGGCTCTTCAGCACGTCGAAAGGCGCGTTTTTATAGATCTTCTGACCGCGGAGCGCCACGGGGAATAGCGCCTGCAATTTGAAGCTATCGTTATAAAATTCTTTTTTCAGCGGGTAACCTTTGATGCTGTCGGGCGATTCGCCTATTTTATGATCGGCAGCCCAGTCGATCTGCAAATGGACATCGATGCGGGGTTCGCCTTGCGCCAGCGTAAGGAGTTGGGTGAAGGGAGTGCCTGCGATCTTTCCCCTGACCTTCACCCGTACACGGAGAGGGCCGTTCTCGACGATCTCCAACTGCGCAGGAGTTTCGGTACTGGAATGGAATCCGCCTTCGAGATAGAAATTGCCGCGCAATTCATTGAAATGCCGTAATGATTTTGCATCGGTGAAGACTTTGGCATTCAGCCCTTTGGTTGCCAGCCGCGTGATGACGCCGCCTTTGGCGGGGTCGAGGATGAGGCTGTACAGATCGGTTTCAATACGGCAGGCGCCGTTATTTTCGTGGGTGGCGTGGGCGCCTTGTGCCCGTGCGGTGGCGGGGGCGACGGCTTGTGAGGGGGCCACCGGCCGGAGATGATAGACGGCGTAGCCCAGTGGCGGGACATGGGCTCGAAAGAGCCACTTTTTCGTCGCGGTACGCTGGCCGGATACCGGGTGATTGTCTTTGTCTGTTATCGTTGCACCTACCCATCCTGCGGGCAGTTCGATCTCGACGCATTCGTCGCGTTCCGTAGCGGTAGTATTGAATACGGTGATACCCGGCATACTCGCTGACGGCTCCGTTGTAACCATTGATTGATCGATTATGCTATCGCAGCGGCTCATCGTATTGCCCGTCCACTGATCCACATAGTCCGCCCAGGTCAACCCCTGGCGGCGATTATAAGGAACGATCCAGCAATCGTGATGCTGGGACAATAGTAATGTTCGCCAGGCCTCATCGAAGGAGGCGCCCGGCCAGGGGGCGGCTTTGTATAGTGCCGCCATCGACGCCAGCTTTTCGGCGGTAACGATCCTGTTCTCCGCCGTTCGGACTTCGCGGGCAACCTGCTGCAGGATCTGGCCGCCCCACACCAGGCTGGTCAGTACGTCCTCCTGCGTGAAATACCAGTCCTCGCCGGCTTTGTGGTTCGTGTGGTTCCCGATATATCCGCGCCAGGTTTCATAGATCGTGGGCTGATAAGAATGAGTGACGTCCTGCATATCGGTCGGGCCGGACCGGTAGGCCGCGCCGGGTTTTATCCACGGGCCGTTGGCCCAGCCTGCATCCTGGAGGCACATCCCCACCGGATGGCTGATCCCGGCATCAAAAGCGCTCAAAACATACCCGACAGAATTATTGGCGGCGATCGTCTCCCAGGTCGAATGCGGCTTCAACGATTCAACTGCATAGCGCGGGACAGTCAGTAAGCGGGTGCCATCCGGCCCGATCCAATCAACCAATTCCCCGCCATAAGCCCGGGTATAGCCGCCCCAGCAGGTGTTGGGATTTTTCAATGAGGCGTATTGAAAACCATAGGACCGCAGGATCTGCGGCAGCGCACTGGTAAAACAAGGTTCTTCCGAAGAATAGGTCGAGAAAATGATACCCGGAAAATGTTGCCTCAGCTTACGCATGCCATAATAGAACTGCCGGATGATGCTTTCGCCGGAAATATTATACAGATAAGATTGCCCATAGGCGGGGTTGATGTATTCTACCCTGCCATTTGCCGACTGGTCCACAAGACATGTTTTGAACGCTTCGTAGTCCGCGGGATATTTGAGGGCAATCGTGTCCCACGACTCCGGCTCCAGCTCGAGGTTGATCTTCCAGTCGGGGAACTCTTTTAGTTTGTCCACCATGAATTTTGTTTGCCACGGGGGGATATGGCCATAGATTCCGCCGTGGTAGCCATCGATAAAATAGGCAGGTTTCTGTGCCCATAAGTGGCTAGTCAGGAACAAAGTGATCAAATAATATAATCGACGAGTATACATATAATTTATTTTTCCGGCCAATTGTCCGTACGGAAAGGTACGACAGGCCAGCCGGCGCCATTCTCCAGATTTGTCACTGGAAAATTGGTAAAGGCATAGCGTACGGCGACCGGTTTTTTCACCTCACGGGCACTGACAATAATCTTATCGCCCTCTATGCGCGCATCCGCGGGATAAAAGACATGATCGGCCCCGGCTATAGTAAAGAACGCAGGAGCTTTCCCATCCTTCGTCCTTAATCCCCCGGTTACAGTTCCCGGTTCGAAATGGATGATGGCTTCCCGGCCGGCAAACTCCGGATAAAGGTATTGCGGCCCACGGTATACCATATCCGTAAATCCATATTCCCGGTTGAGTGCCGTGGCGGCGAGGCGTTCGCCGACAGGCTTTTTATTGATCGGATGCAGGTTCCGGGCTTCGCCGACGTCCATGGTGATCACCATGCCGGTGTTCGGCAGTGTGGCGATCTTTTCCTGCGCTTCACGGAAGAATGCATAGTCGGCCAGCGTAGAATCGGGTTGGTCATAAAAGAAGGGCGCTACCTGTACATAATAGAAGGGCAGATCGCCCTGGGCGAAGGCCTGCCGCCAACTGCGGATCAGCATCCGGGTGAGTAATGTGTACGAATCCCTTTCCGTCCGGTTGGATTCACCCTGGTACCAGCAGAAACCGCGAACGGACAGATGACGAAGGGGATAGATCATCGCATTGTACAACAGGTATGGCCGGGTCACCTTCTCGAACGTAAAACCACCGTCGATGTGTTCGTGAGATCGCGGGCTTTGCAGATAGGGTTCAAGGTAACGATGGTCCAGCAAGGTATCTGCGGCCAATACCGCTCTCGGTACAAATGCCTGTGCGGCGGATGCGCCGATGCCGGAAAAGATGATACCGACGGGTACATCCAGGGTCTGTTGCAACCGGTGGCCGAAATAGTAGCCGACGGCGCTGAACCCACGCACGGTCTTAGGCGAGCATTCGACCCAGGTACCACCGATCCCGTCGATCGGCAGGTCGCTGAAATTCAGACTGGCATTGAACAAACGGATATTGGGATAATGAGCGGCGGCGATATCGGCCGTAGAGTCCAGCGCAGTCGCCATGCTGAATTGCATATTCGACTGGCCGCTGCAAAGCCAGACCTCGCCGATCAGCAGGTGCGAGAGAGTGAGGAGTTCGCTGCCGCTGCTCACTGTCAGGGAATGCTCGCGGTAGTCGCCCGGCTTGACGGCGGGCACGGCTACAATAGCGGAAAAGGCGCCGCCGGTGTCGGCATGCACGGTGACAGCGCCGGGCAGCCAGTCGGCTTCGATTTGAACGGCTTCGCCGGGAGTAGCGTGGCCCCAGATGGTGAAGGGCTTGTTTTGCTGGATCACCATATTGTCCTGCAGCGGTGAGGCCAGCGTCAGCGGGATATCTGTGGTCGCAGCAGCAGAATGGTTGTTATAGGGTTCAACCATCAGTTTATAGTGGCTGTTAGGCAGCAGGGCCGCGTCAAAGGAGATGTGAATGATTTTGGATTCGCCTGGCAGCAAGGTGAAATAGTTGTCGTCCTGCAACGCCGGCAGAATGCGGCGCCCATCGTTGGCGCGGAGGGCCTGGACACGGATAGCAAAGGCTACGTTATGCCCGGGATTGGTGATTGTCGCTTCGATCGATGCTTGGTGACCTTTACGAATCAGGCGAGAGGAAACTTGCAGACTGGCGGCGGGAAGGTTGTTCAGCGCAGTATAGTCATTGCCTTTGTCGCTGCGCCAGTAAAAGTTGTCGGAGAGCAGACTGCCCTTGTCGTCCGTTAGGAGGAGCCGGATGAACTGGACGGGCGAAAGATCCGAATGCCTTTTTCCATACACTTCGAATGAATAGAGGGAATAGCCGAATCCGGTGGCCCGCCGGATGCCCAGCATCCGCACATATCTTGCTGTCACGGGATCAAAAGAAAGCTGTTCTGTACCGCCGCGGCCATCTTCCGTGGAATACACGTCCTTCCAGGAACGTGCGTCGTCAGACACCTGTAGCTTATAAGCCTTCCCATAAGCCGACTCCCAGTTCAGCGTCACGCCGGCAATCTCCTGCGGTTGACCGAGATCGACATAGATCCATTGTGCGTCGGTATAGTGGCTGCTCCAACGTGTACCGGGGCTTCCGTCGGTGATAGCGTTTGCGTCGGGAGCTTCGGGAGCACCTGAAGAGGCGACGGCGGCTCGTTGATAGGCCAGGTCGTCGGAGTTAAACTGTAGACGAAAAACCGCTGTCGTCGTATCGACGGGCGCATCGACGACGGCCGTCTTGCCGTACGCGGCGGCAGCCGTACCGTCCTTATTGTAGACGATAGCGCGGGCGTTCAGATGGTACAGGTCTTTTCCGGTGGTATTGATGATCTTTACCGTGTTATCCGCGCAGCTCCACTGGATATGTATCGGTTCGCAGGCTTTGCGAACACCCCAGTAGGCTCCCGTAAGATCGTAGTAATAATCATAGGTCTGCCACACCATCGAGGGATAGGCCGACTGGCTCATCCAGGTCATCACCCCCGAAGCATCATCCCACATATGGTGCTGCCAGCCCTCATACAAGGCCTT